>JANJXJ010000212.1 GCA_024709105.1 Lentimicrobium sp.
GGTTACTACAACCATGGATGTTGACTCAGGGATTGTAAGGAGATTGCCTCCACCGCCGGAAAAAGATGCCGAAATTCCTGAGGTTAAAGAGCGTAACATTTTTAACATTCTTGTTAACAAAAATGACCGTCTCTTTATTGACAACCGCTGGGGTGATATTCGTACCCTTAAGGCTGAAACCAAAGAATTCCTGGCAAACCCCTCAAACCGTGAAGATCTTTCTGAGAAAAAGCTGGAAGATATCCCATTTTTGGGAGAATATCCTGTTTCAAAAGGAATCATCTCTCTTAAGAACGACCGCGGAACTTCTTACGAAATGTACATACAGGTTCAGAATGAACTTACTGCAGCTGTTAACGAACTCAGAGATGAGCTCTCAAAACAGAAGTTTGGCAAGTCATTTTCAGAGCTGACAGATCAGGATGTAATTTCTGCTATTCAGAAAGCCATCCCTATGCCTATCTCTGAAGCTGAACCCGAAGATATTGGAGGAACCAAATAATGGCAAGGTTTAAGAAAGAAAAGTCAGGCGATTTGCCTGCCATCAGTACGGCTTCCATGCCCGATATTATCTTTATGCTCCTCTTCTTCTTTATGGTTACCACTACCATGAGAGAAGTTACGCTTAAGGTGCAAAACAGAATGCCTGAAGCTACTGAAGTGCAGAAACTTGAGAAAAAAGCCCTGGTGAGTTTTATCTACATCGGAGCCCCTACTGCTGCACTTTCCAAATTGTATGGAACTGAATCACGTATTCAGCTGAACGACAGTTACAGAACGGTTGGTGATATTGCTGAGTTTATCTTTACTGAAAGAGAAGCCAGAGTAGAAGCCGACAGACCTTTGCTCACTACTTCTTTAAAGGTTGACAAAGAAGTAAAAATGGGTGTAGTTACTGATGTGAAACAAGAACTCAGAAAAGTTGGTGCTTTTAAAATCAACTATTCAACAAGGAAAAAAGTTGCGAAACAAAACGCCTATTGAGTTTCATAGTTAATTGAAAAAGGGCAAATCGTTTGATTTGCCCTTTTTTGTTTTTAAGAAATTACAACTCATATGCCTGTCTTACTTCGGGCACTTCTACATGATGATAGCCCATCGACAGTAGATATTTCCTATAAGCTTCTGCCGCTTCTATGTCACCATGCACCAGAAAAGTTTTTTTGATTTCTTCTGTTTTCTGGCAATTCAGAAATTCCCCCATTTCCTTGTAATCGGCATGTCCGCTGAAAGCCTCTATCCTTTCGACTTTGGCTTTTACCTGATGTAACACACCAAAAATGGAAACCTCCTCATCGCCCCTCAAAATCCTGGCACCTAAAGTTCTCGGACTGCAGTAACCCACCGCAAGCACTGTATTTCGGGGATTACTTATGTTGTTTGCAAGATGGTGTTTCACCCTTCCGGCTTCCATCATGCCTGAAGCTGATATAATTACACAAGGCTCTTTTAATAAATTCAGCCCCTTTGATTCATCAGCCGTTTTAATATAATGCAGGGAACTGAATCCAAACGGATCAGGATCTGTTTCCATAACTTCAAGAACATCTTCGTTAAAACACTCCGGGTGCAGCCTGAATATCTCTGTGGCATTCACGGCAAGCGGACTGTCAACATAAATTTTTACTCTGGGTAGCAACCCATCGTTAAAGAAGTTGTTCAGCGAATGAACCAGCTCCTGAGTACGGCCAATGGCAAATGAAGGGATAATCAGTTTGCCTCCCTTTTCGGCACATGTTTCTTTAACTACACGCAGCAGTTCAGTTTCGGCATCCTGCTGTGCCGGGTGAAGCCTGTTGCCGTAAGTTGATTCCGTAATGAGATAATCGCATTGCGGAAAAGTATCAGGAGCACGTAAAATCCTGTTTACATTTCTGCCTATATCGCCGGTGTATGCAATGCGGGTTACTCCTCCCCTGTTTTTAATCTCCAGGTTCACCACTCCGCTGCCCAGCATATGACCGGTGTTGGTAAACTTAACTTTTATATTTTCGTCAATGTTAAATTTACGGTTATATGGTACTCCTATAAAAAGCCCCAGACATTTTTTAGCATCATCCAGTGTGTACAAAGGCTCAACCGGAGGTAATCCCTGCCTTGCCCGCTTCTTGTTAAAGTAGTAAGTATCCCCTTCCTGAATATGGCCACTGTCGGGCAACATGATGGAGCACAAATCACGGGTGGCATTGGTGCAAACCACCGAGCCTCTGAAGCCCAGCCTGTACATATAGGGAATCAACCCCGAATGATCAATGTGGGCATGCGAAAGGATAATGTGGTCTATTTCTGCCGGATCAAAACCCAGGTCGCGGTTCAGAGAATCGGTTTCCAGACCTTTGCCCTGGTAGATTCCGCAATCGAGCAATATTTGTTTTCCGGCTTCGGTGGTAATCAGGTGCTTGCTGCCGGTCACCTCGCGCGCTGCACCCATAAACTCGATCTTCATGATTCAGGTGGTATCAGTTAATACAGTGTGAAAAGTAAAAGAATTCAAATGTAGCCAATTTATCGGGTTAATAGTTAATAAGTTTGGATAAGAATTTTCAGGAAACTCAAAAAAGCCGGGTTGCTTTTCAGCTTTAAATTGATACATTTGAACTTCTAAACTAATCTCCGGCAGAATATGGTTCTCAACTACATCTGGATTGCCTTTTTTATCATTGCCTTTGTTGTTGGACTCATCAGGCTGATTTTTATGGGCGATACTGCCATTTTTCCAGAAATGATGGCCGCCACTTTTGATATGGCCAAAACCGGATTCGAAATTTCGCTTGGACTTACCGGAGTGATGACTTTATGGATGGGGTTGATGAAAGTGGGCGAAGCCGGAGGAATCATTGGCCTGATGTCAAGGGCAGTTGGCCCTCTGTTTGGCAAGTTGTTCCCCGAAATCCCCAAAGGCCATCCTGCCAGTGGGTCAATTATGATGAACATTGCCGCAAATATGCTGGGCCTCGACAATGCTGCAACTCCTCTGGGTTTAAAAGCCATGAGCCAGCTTCAGGAACTGAATAAAGACAAAGAAACAGCCAGCAACGCCATGATTATGTTTCTGGTACTGAATGCCTCGGGGCTAACTATTATCCCGATCAGCATAATGGTTTACCGCACACAACTGGGTGCAGCCGACCCCTCTGATGTGTTTATTCCAATATTACTGGCTACCTTTTTTTCGACATTGGCCGGTATTATTGCTGTTTCAGCTTTTCAGCGTATTAATCTGCTTAACAAAACCATTTTGCTTTACCTTGGTGGATTTACTCTGATTATTTCGCTGATAATATGGTATTTCAGCACAATTTCGCAGGAACAGGTCAGTGTAATTTCATCGGTGGCCGGAAATCTCATTCTGTTTTCCATTATTTTTTCGTTTATCCTGCTGGGACTTATCAAACGTATCAATGTTTACGAAGCATTTATTGAAGGCGCCAAAGATGGTTTTCAGATCAGCATACGCATCATACCTTACCTGGTTGCAATATTGGTTGGAATCGGAGTTTTTCGTACCTGCGGCGCGATGGATTTTTTGGTGCAGGGCATAAGCAGCATAGTGGCAGCTTTGGGTTATAACACCGACTTTGTGGATGCCCTGCCCACCGCTTTCATGAAGCCCCTGAGCGGTTCCGGAGCCCGGGGCATGATGGTGGACACTATGAAAACCTTTGGTGCAGATTCGTTTGCAGGACGCTTGTCGTGCATATTTCAGGGCGCAGCTGATACTACCTTTTATATTATTGCAGTGTATTTCGGCTCTGTTGGAATAAGAAAAACCCGTTATGCCATCACCGCTGGGCTTATTGCCGACCTGGCCGGAGTAATTGCTGCCATATTTGTCGCCTATCTGTTTTTCCATTAAGAAATAAAACAACAAAACGTTGGACCTGCTCTTTGCAGACAATGCTTTAAACTATCATCAAAACAGTTTTAAATAGCTTTTTTTAGAGGCTGAAACTAATTTTCAGGGCAATTTTTATGTAAATCGAAAGTTGAACTTTGGATTTACATAAAGTTTGAATCGGTCAGCCTCAATATTGAATGCATCTCAATTTTTAAGCAGGGTTTCGAGGTTCATAAAGCAGAATTAATTTTTCTAACCAGGATATGAATGGTTTTGATCATTTCATAAGTTAATTACGCAAGTGATCTTGTTGTCTGCAACTGATTTTAAGTGCAATTTTTAAATTAAAAAACCTGAAGCAGTAATTCTTCTGCCTCAGGTTTTGCATTATTGGAATATAAGATATTTCAGGCTTTGAGCACACCCAGTTCTTTACCTACCTTGGTAAATGCTGCAATGCACTTATCCAGGTGTTCGCGTTTATGAGCTGCTGAAATCTGCACACGGATTCTGGCCTGTTCTTTTGGAACCACCGGATAATAGAAACCAATAACATAAATGCCTTCATCGAGTAGTTTAGCCGCCATTTCCTGACTGAGTTTGGCATCATACAGCATTACTGCACAAATGGCACTACGGGTGGGCTTGATATCAAAACCGGCATCCAGCATTTTCTGTACAAAGTATGCTGTGTTTTCATGCAGCTGATCCTGCAATTCATTGGTTTCGGCCATCATATCAAACATCTTGATTCCGGCTGCAGCAACCACCGGTGGAATGGAGTTTGAAAAAAGATATGGCCTGGAGCGCTGACGCAACAGTTCGATAATTTCTTTTTTACCTGTTGTAAAACCTCCGATTGCACCGCCAAAAGCCTTTCCTAAGGTTCCGGTAATGATTTCAATTTTTCCACGAAGGTTATATAACTCGGTTACTCCCCTTCCGGTTTCACCAACTACCCCGGCTGAGTGACATTCGTCAATCATTACCATGGCATCGTACTTTTGTGCAAGTTCATAGATTTTGTCCATGGGTGCTACATTGCCATCCATAGAAAAAACGCCATCGGTAACTATCAGTCTGAAACGCTGGGCCTGTGCCTTTTTAAGCTGTTCTTCCAGATCGGCCATATCGGCATTGGCATAGCGATAACGCTGGGCCTTGCTCAGTCTTACACCATCAATAATAGATGCATGATTAAGCGCATCAGAAATAATGGCATCTTCCTCGCCGAGAAGAGGTTCAAAAACGCCGCCGTTTGCATCAAAAGCAGCAGCATAAAGAATGGTATCTTCGGTACCAAAAAATTCAGCAATACTTGCTTCAAGCTTCTTGTGCAAATCCTGAGTACCACAGATAAAACGAACCGATGAAAGGCCGTAGCCATGGGTATCGAGTGCTTCCTTGGCTGCTGCAATCAGTTTGGGATTATTGGAAAGTCCCAGATAATTGTTGGCACAGAAGTTCAACACTTCCTTCCCTGAATTTACCCTGATTTCGGCGCCCTGTGGGGTTACAATGATGCGCTCGTTTTTATACAAACCGGCTTCTCTGATGCCATCGAGTTCCTGCGAGAGAAACTTCTGAAAATTATCGTACATATTGTTAATGAGTTAAAGTGGCTGATTTTAAGTGGCAAATATAGGAGTTAAATTGAACTTTACAGGTTGGTTTTGAACGAAAATTCAGGAAATTCATCCGTCTAAAAACATAATTTTTCGTTTGTGGAGTGTCGGATTTAGCCTTAATTGCAATCGTTTGCGAAAAGCAGTGCAAGAAAAAGTATTTTTTTTGTTATTTGATTCACAAAAGGTTTTTAAAAGTTTTGAAGGCAATTTGAAAATATTACTTTTGCAGCACCAAATTTAAAAGCAGAGGACAATAAAAACCTTTGTAAAACACCGGCTTGCAATCTTTTTTTACGATGAAAAATATACTTGTAATTGGTTCATTCGGTCAGATAGGCTCTGAGCTCACTCCCGAACTCCGCAAACGTTATGGCAGCAGTCATGTAGTAGCTGCCGACCTCTGCCCCAAACCCGATTCTCCTCTCGCTGACGGGCCTGTTGAGAAGCTCGATATTACTGATGCAGAGGCACTTGCCGGATTGGTAAAAAAATACAGCATTGATACCATCATTAATCTGGCAGCTATTCTTTCGGCAGTTGGTGAAAAGAAACCCATGCTGGCCTGGAATATTGGTGTTAACGGAATGCTCAATTGCCTTGAGGTTGCCCGTGAGCTTGGCTGCGCCGTCTTTACCCCCAGCTCCATTGCTGCTTTCGGGCCCGATACTCCGGCCGACGACACACCGCAGGATACCATACAAAGGCCATGTACCATGTACGGCGTAACCAAGGTAACCGGCGAACTGATGAGCGACTATTATTTCAAAAAGTATGGTGTTGATACCCGCTCGGTAAGATATCCGGGTATCATTTCAAATGTCACACTTCCGGGAGGCGGAACCACCGACTACGCTGTGGAGATATATTACGATGCCGTAAAAAAAGGAAGTTACACATCGCCGCTGGGTGCAGGAACTTTTCTGGATATGATGTATATGCCCGATGCCATAGATGCCTGCATCAACCTGATGGAAGCCGACCCTTCCAAATTGAAACACCGCAATTCATTCAACATTTCGGCTATGAGTATTGACCCCGAAATGCTGGCTGCTGAAATACGCAAACATTTACCCGGTTTTGTGCTTAACTACGACATTGAGCCGGTTAAACAAGGCATTGCCAACTCATGGCCCAACAGCATGAACGACAGCTGCGCCCGCGAAGAATGGGGCTGGAAACCAAACTGGAATCTGCAGGACATGACTGCCGATATGCTCAAAGTAGTCGGGGAAAAATTTGCAAAGGGGTTGATATAGAATTTCTAATTTCTAATTTCTAATTTCTAATTTCCAATTTCTAAAGTCTGATTTTTATTTGTGGTGACCTGACAAGTTTTCTTTCAACTTGTTAGGTCTACTTTTATTGATCTGGGATATTAGATTAAAGGAATATCAAATCCTGGACATTGTCATCTGACATATTGCCTCCGGCATCATGTTTATTTTTCTTGTGCGAATTTCGGATAGCATCTGCACACTGCAGTGACTTTTATATTTTTAACGTAATTTTGCAATCGCTGAGAAATCAGGCACTCAGAGATACGAAATCTGAAACCCGAAACCCGAATTCACTTCAATGAACATTGCCGCCCTTGTATCCGGAGGAGTTGACAGCTCCGTAATGTTGCACCTGCTTAAAGAGCAGGGCCATGAGCCTGTTATTTTTTATATCCTTATCGGGATGAAAGATAAGGAAGGCTTTCTGGATTGCCCTTCGGAAGAGGATATTGAAATTACCACCTGGCTTTCGAAAAAGTATGGCCTGAGAATGGAAGTGGTAACTCTGCAGGAAGAATACTGGGACAGCGTTGTAGCCTATACCATAGATGCGGTTAAAAAAGGACTCACCCCCAACCCCGATGTTATGTGCAACCGCATGATAAAATTCGGGAGTTTCAACGAAAAATATGGCAGTAATTTCGACCTGATTGCCACCGGGCACTATGCCTCCACTACAATGCTGAATGGTGTTAAGTATCTCTCAACAGCCAAAGATAAGTTTAAAGACCAAACCGATTTTCTGGCACAGATTACCCGGGAACAACTCAATAAACTGATTTTCCCGATCGGAGGCCTGCACAAGGCTGATGTAAGGAAAATCGCAACAACAGCCAAATTACCCAGTGCCGGCCGGAAAGACAGCCAGGGCATTTGTTTCCTGGGGAAAGTAAATTACAACGACTTTATACGCAAATATGTTGGCGAGAAAGAAGGTGCTATTGTTGAACTGGAAACCGGTAAAATTCTGGGGAAACACAAGGGATACTGGTTTCATACCATCGGGCAGCGAAAAGGGCTGGGATTGAGCCAGGGGCCGTGGTTTGTTGTAAAAAAAGATACTGACGAAAACATCATTTATGTTTCCAACGGATACGACCCGCTTACCCAATACCGAAACACCATCCGGTTGCAGGGTTTTAATTTTATCTCGGGTAATCCGTGGCAAAATATGGAAATGCCGGTTGACATCACATTTAAAATAAGGCATACCCCCGACTTTAACAAAGGCAGGCTGCTCTTTGAAAATGGCAAACCTGTCATTGAATCCCTTGAACCGGTTTCGGGAGTTGCAGCCGGACAGTTTGGCGTTGTTTACGACCCCGAAAGCAATTTGTGTTTTGGCAGTGGTGAAATAGACTGGCAATAAAGCTTTGCTTTACCCGCCTTTCTTTTTGTTTAGAATGTTTTTAAATAGCAAACAGGTATTGCCAAACCTGAGTGTATTAGGTATTTTTGCTATGACTATACGTTTTTTGCTTTTCAGGAATAAAAACTCCCTGATACTCTATTTGCTTTTAAGTCAGGAATAAACCCAAACCCCATAAATAAATCTGTTATGAAATTTTGTACAAGTTGCGGAAGTGAACTCCGCGAAGGAGTAAAGTTTTGTCCATCGTGCGGCACACCGATTCCAGCTGCTGCTGCAACACCACCAACCCAGCAACCTCCGGTGGCACCGCCTCCGCCACCACCTGCATATCAGGCTCCTCCACAGCAAACATTTCAACAGCCGGTTTACGGGCAAACAGCACATTCCAACCTGTTTCAAAGAGTGATTAATATCATTCTGAAGCCCAAAGAAGAATGGCAGGTGGTAGCAACCGAAAAACCTGATGTTGTGAAACTTTTGGCAGGCTACGCATTAATACTGGCTGCTATTCCTGCAGTTGCATCATTTATCAAATTTGGTGTGATTGGAGTAACTTACTGGGGATACACTTCGCGCAGTATTGCCGGTGGTATTCAGTATGGGCTTATTCAACTGATTTCAGCTTTAGTGGGGGCTTATCTTCTGGCATGGGTAATTGACCTGCTGGCGCCTTCATTCGATTCAAGGAAAGATTTTGGTTCTTCGCTGCAACTTGCTGTGTATTCTTCAACACCGCAGTGGTTAGCCGGCATTTTACTGATTTTCGGTACGGGATTAAGCCTTTTGGTGCTGGTTGTTGGTTTATACGCCATTTACCTGCTTGCTGTCGGAATGCCTGTACTGAAACAAACCCCGAAAGACAAAGTTGTTGGTTATGTGGTAGTTACCATTATAGCCATGATTGTTCTCAGTTTCCTGGTCGCTTTGGTGATTGGTTCAATTATCGGCCTTTTCTTTGGTGCCAAAATGATGGGAATGTAACCTGATTTTCAGGGAAATTGTAAACCAAAATTTGTCAGAAAATGAAATTTTGCCCTCAGTGCGGAGCCGGTTTTGAACCGGAAGCACGATTTTGCCAGG
>JANJXJ010000219.1 GCA_024709105.1 Lentimicrobium sp.
GGTTGAAAATAAACCTGGAAAGTCATTACTTCAGAAGCTAAACCAGGATTACTTCAAACAAGAAGACCAAACAAGTGGGAAGAAAACTTGTTAGGTCACTTTTTGTTTACCAGGGGAAGAAGCATAGAGTATTACTGAGAAATGTGTGTTAGCAAAGGAGTAGCACTGTTCAGTAATATAAGAACTCTGTGAAACTCTGTGATGTACTCTGTGAGACTCTGTGAAACAAAAAAAGTTTAACATACTATATTGCATGGCTAATGGTTTTGCTGAGACCTTCCAGGTTGAAAATCGTGTCCGACCCGGGCGGAAAACCTTGAAGTTTTTTTTAAACTAATTTTTACTCAATTTGTTTAAAATTCAAACCTAATACATTTAGTTTAACACAATACCAACTGAGTTAAATAAAAAAACTTAACGAAAAGAATGCCTGATAGTAGTTTCTTACATTCCAAAACAATACCAGCAAAAGAGGTAAGGTTTCAGAATACCGGCTATTCTATAAATTCAAATCTTGAAAAAACAACCTGCTGATAATCATCACGTTCATACAATATTCCCAAATCGCCGTTCCGGAGTATGGTCATGGATGAATAGGCAGCATTTCCACTGTAGATATTTTGCCCCTCCGACCAGGTTAAACCATCATTTAAACTGTATTTAATACTCAGATTCTTTCTTTCGGTGGCATTATCCGGATTCGAAAAAATCAGTACAGGTGTTTTTTTGCCTTTAAGAACATTTAAAAATGATAAGAAAGAAGCATTACACCCTGGATCACAAAGCGATGAATCGGGAAATGACTGCCAGGTTTTACCTTTGTCTGACGAAATGTGTATATATCTGTATCCCAAACCATTCACCCGGCTGTTTACCATCCAGCGGCCATCGCTCAGCTCTGCAACCTTTGACTCATCACCGGGAAACAGCGGATAATCAATCAAATGCCAGCTCAGCCCGTGATCATCGCTGCCAAAAAGATACAGCCCTTTTTGCAGATTCACCAAAGTGTGTAAAAGTTTGCCTTCCGAAGTTTGAATCCCTCTTCCTGAGGTAATGAATTTAAAATCATGATGCCAGTCTGGTTTTGAAATCTGAGCAGTAATATCAACTGCTTCACTCCAGGTTTTCCCATGATCTGCACTTTTAATATATCTGAGATAATAAACATCCTTCTCACGCATCAGATCCATAAAGTTAAAAAACATAAATATTTCTCCGGTTACCTTGTCCAGCAGCAAGGAAGGGTCAGAAGCCGATTGACCTACGGGATAATCCAGTACGGTTTCAATTTCGGACCATGTCTTGCCCGAGTCGCTGCTGCGGCGGATTACAATATTGATGTTGCCGTTCCATTTCAGGTCTCCGCACGAAGGCACCCGCTGATCAACAGCGGCAATCAGATGTCCGTTGGCAGCTGTGATCAGGGCCGGAATCCGGTAACAGGCCACAGAATCGTTGCTGCTGAAAAGCACCTGTGAATCATTATGCTTCAGTTCCAAAACCTTTTCTGGCCGGGCAAAAACTATTGAATACGCAAAAACAAAGAAAAGTGCGGTGAGAATCTTCATGTAATAAAAATAGCAAACAGGCAATATTAGAGAAAAAGTTGATTGTTGAAACTGCATTTTTTAAGTTCCTTTAAAAATTTCATTAAACTACCGGAATTGATTCTGATTATTTTGAAGCACCAGTAAAAAGTTTCTATTTACAGAGCAGTATTATGCCGGGAAACGTGGTATATTTGTGAAGTGTCCTGAAAGTACTCAAATTATAACCAATTTCAGAACTTAAAACACACAAGAACTTAATTTTAAACAAGCTGTCTGCCATTTCACTCAGCCAGGCTTACTCAATTTAATTAAAACGCCAAAAGTTCTCCGATTATGAAAGATAATTATTCCTTCTGTAAATGGCTGTTTTACGAAAGTGAACTTCAAGAAAAAGAATCATAAATCTCTAATCTGAAAGCAAACCCAGATGATCGGTAAATTCAATTTTAGAAAAATTTTTCTTTTCGGCATAAGTACAATTGTTTTGTTAACAATGTTGTCGAATATTATTGTAGTGCGTTCAACTTCTGAATATTTATATGACAATGCTGATCTTCTCAACAGTAGCCAGGTCGGCTTATTGCTGGGAACAAGTAAAAACCTGAAGAGCGGTAGCAGGAACGACTTTTTTTATCACAGAATTGAAGCTACAGCAGAACTTTTTCGGAATGGCAAATTAAAAAAAGTGATCATTAGCGGTGATAACAGCAGAGTAGATTATAATGAGCCACAAGATATGAAGATGGAACTCATTAAAAACGGAATACCCGACAGTGTAATCTTTCTCGATTATGCAGGGCTCAGAACATTGGATGCAGTTGTCAGAGCTAAGGAAATTTTCGGGCAGGACACATTTATAGTCATTTCTCAGAAGTTCCACAACGAAAGAGCTGTTTACTTAGCAAGACATTATGGAATAGAAGCTTATGGGTATAATGCCAGGGAAGTAAAAGCTTACAAGAGCTTAAAAACCAAAATCAGAGAACTGTTTGCACGAAATAAAATGTTTCTGGATTTACTTTTCGGAGTTAAACCAAAATTTTCAGGCGAAAAGGTAACTATCTGATTTATTGTTAATTGATTTACACTTTCAACCAGGACTCTTTAATCACATGGCAATTTTCACAACCAAAAACAACCAACAGCTGCACCTTCGGAAACTTCAATCCGGAGATTTAGACACCTTATTTAATTATTTAAACGGACTCAGTGATTCCACCAGAAATCGTTTTGGTCCGCACGCAT
>JANJXJ010000022.1 GCA_024709105.1 Lentimicrobium sp.
ATGAAGCATATTAAAGGTAAGATAAATAGGGTCATTTGTGTCGGGTTTCTTAAGAAAACCAAAATCTGACTTAATATTGATTGATACTAATTTTTCCATACTTTTAGTGTTAATCCCTGGCAGGATTCGAAGTCCTGCCAGGGAAAATTATTTTCTACAAACTTTTTAGTGTTGCGTTTTCCGGCATATTCTTTACCTCAATCGATGCTTTATTCAAGTAAATTTCGATTGTCTCAATTTCTGGAGTATTGGCATCAACAACTGTTTTTAAATCTGACAAATCAAGTTGTACTTTTCCGTCTACTTTTTCTTTGCTCATTTTCAACAATTGAGTAAAATTGGGGAGCACGAGTTTGGATTCGGATTTTAATGTCACCCAAATCAATAATTCATTCTCGCAGCCCGCTTTAGCAGCCGAATCGTAATAGGTTACACCCTTTTGCAAAGCTTCTTTTAACTTGGAAATGTCTTCAGCAGAAAGCGTTTTAGCATCCTTACCTGCCAATTCCGTTATATCTTCCAAGTTTTTTGGGTTCACTGAAAAATGATGCAAATAGTGTCCTTCGTGCAAACGGCTTTGACGCCCAAGAGTGGTGGCTGAATTATCCTCGTTATTTTCATTTGGATTTCTAAAGGGCGACATGATCTGTTCTGAATAAAAATTGTTCTCGTGCCAGATATTTATTCCATGAGTAATTTGAACAGGACCATGCACTGAAATAGCAACATTGTTTGTTTTGGACTTTTTTGCAAAAGTTGCCCCGAACAGACGTATGTCAATGCAGCTCAACAAGTCTTTGGCAATCAATTTCTTATCCTTCTCGTCTTTATGTTCTGGGAAGGCTTTAGAAAAAGCATCATCCAAACTAAAAGGAATGAAATCTTCATTAAAACGCTTGAAATAGAAAACTTTTTCAGATGAATAGTTTTCCTTTAAGAAATTTTTTACTGCATATTTCAATGCTTTGTCGGTCGCATAAACGACTCCATTGGGTAGTGTTCTTGGTTGTCCAGAGAAATCAGCGTTATAGTTTGCGTTAATTGCTTTCACTATTGCTGCGCCAAAAATTCGTTTTGAATAAGTCATATTGTTTTGATTTAATAATTATTGTTTCTTGAAAGTCGATTCTGAAAAATAACCTGCCAAAATCATTGGTAAGTGTTCTTTCATGTTTGAAGTTTCAGGCTCATATCCCATTACCTCACTAAACAGCTTATCAAATTCGTATTTGGCGGGATATAGCACAAACTTGTATTTGTACATATTAAACGTACTTGCAATTGTTTGTTTAAACAAAGCAGGCTCTGTTTTTTGCAAGAATGGTTCAAGTAGTGCATGTGATCGGTTTGCCGATTCACTTTGGATCAGCAATTTCCAAATAATTTGCCCTGCCGCAAAAGCGAATTCATCATCTTTGGTGATGTGTAATGATTCGGTTTGGGCAATCTCCCGAATCTTCGTTTGTAGTTCAAAGGTTTTATTTGCCATATTATTCAAATTAAAGTTGTTATCAAACAAAGGTTGTATACCAAACCACAGGCTTAGCTTTTTTCGTAATTGCGGTGTTTTTTTAAATTCTTCGTCATGTCGCAAATCATCGATAATCGATTCCAAGAACATTTCAGTAATCATGTTCATGGTAATTGTTTTATGTTTCGATTTATAAATGAAGTCGTACCATGCTTTACGGTATTTATAAAGGAGGTTATAAATCGCATCAGTTAAGCCATAATCCGGTTTAATCTCTATATCGTCGAAATATTTTATCCAAATGGTGCCCGCTTTGGTTTCTTGTGCCAGTTGTTTGTTGAAGATAGGGTTTACAACCATGAACTGGAAGTCAAAGATATTGTGATCTTTACTGTCAAAATAGACGATTGGATCGGGTCCAAATATCTCCTTTAAAGTGAAATCATTTCCTGCTTTATCTTTTAAAGTATATTTAAAAACGGGTACAAAATCCAAATCAATTATTTGTCCTTTCTGGACAAACAAGAGGTAGAAATTTTGAAGATTGGTTCTTCTAAGATTCAAAAGTGACCGAATGATTTCAGAATACCCTGCAACTCCTTCATTGTTGAATAGCCTTGCTACATCTGTATTAAGGTTTGCCTCGTCTTTGTCAACAAAAATTGGAAGTGGGTTTGGTAGTTGTTTATTCTGGCTGAGTTGGTAAAATTTCCAAATCAACTGTGCATCTTCACCATGAACGCGATAATTATATTTAAAACTTGCCGATTGATGCTGCAAAAAGCGTTTCTTGTCATTAAATGAACTGAGGCTATCACTGATTCCAAATGTAATATCGGCATATACCGTATTGTAATCAGCTTTGTTGAATACATTTTGACCGAGATATTTTTGATATGGAATTTTAAAATCTTCAACAGCTGGGTTCTTCAAGAAAATTATAATCGAATATGCATCTTTGAGATCAGAATAACCAACCATTTCAAGTAAATTCCAAAAATTATCTTTTAAAAAGGTTTTAAACCCGTCAAACCAAATTTTGGGATTACCCTCTCCAACAAACTCTTCAGCCTTATTAAAGTATTGTTTTATCAATTCGTTTAGAATCCCTTCTTTGCCAATGTTTTCAAGATTCTTGTCAATAATTTTTTTAGTACAACCTACAGCATAAGGATTGCATGTAACATTAAAGATTTTCTTGTTTGGATTAAATATCTTAGCTGCAGAAACGGGCTTTGAAGCTTGTAGAATCAATCGGCATTTTTCGAAAAATGGAGTAAGCTCATCCTTCTTTGTGTAGAGTCCAACATCTTCATTGGAGATGTTTCCGTTTTCATCAACATTCTTTAGTACATATTTACCCTCCACCAGACCTATATCCAGAGCAATGTAAATACCTTCCTTGAGTTTAGCTCCTTCTTCAAAAAGATCAGGAGCACCTTCTTCCAGTGTTTCCACAAATTGACAAATTTCTTTGATCATAGCTATGAATTTAAAACAACAACTAATTACGATCTTTCTCCTATCCACACCTCCACCCAAATCCTTCCTTCTGCCTCCTCTTCCTGGTTAATATATGCAATGCTGGCGTTTATGTTTGCTTTTTGGTCCATCATGGCTGCAATCATTGGATTATGCCGCCGCGGGATGTATCCGATTTTGTGCCCCATAACAAAAACAGCTATTGCATCTCGGTCAAATTTATTTTCTGGTTCACTCTTCAGCCGGGTTTTATCGCCGGGTTTGATTTTTATTTCAATCTTTTTACCGTCGTAATAACGGTAACCGGCTACCGGCATTATACCGAGCGAAACCGGCTCAGGCCTTTCCACCGGTTTTGCTTCAACATTGTTACCTGCCAGCCAAAAACCGCTGAATCCTGCCAGAATTTGTTTCAAAAATTCAAGTCTGTTCATCCATCAGGGCATTTATAATGGTACAAAATAAAGCCCTGATTTTGACAACTTCTGTCACGAACTATCTTTTTTCAAATTATTTTTCAAATTCATCAGGTTGTTTTCCAATTTGCTGATGATGTGTTGTTTGAATTCATCGGGTTCGATCTGAAAAATTTCGCCCAGCAATCCTGAAACAAAGCGGCCTACCCCGTCGTAACTGCACACTCCGGTTTCAAAAACCCAATGGTTGTCGTTTATACATTGCAGGTATTTTTCGGCCAACGGATACTCTTCTGTGAGCAGGCTGGCCGCCCTCAGGCTCATGTTCAGCTTTACAGGCAGATTAAGGTTGCTGCTTATTCTGAACACATCAAGTCTGCCTGCCTTATGCAGTTCTTTCGATTGCCAGGGTGTTTCGCAAATTTCGACCCGGTTCATACGCGAAACCTTAAACAGTTTGTTACTCCCCGAAGCAGTGTCAAAAGCCCACATCTGTATGTAATTGGTAGTAAATGCAAATGGCTCTATCAGTCTGTCGCTCACCTTTTTGCTGTTGGCCGAGCTGTAGCCTCTCACCATTACCTGCTTTTCCTGCTCCATGGCATCAACCAGTACATTGATGTTCCGGGCATTTTTACCTTTGGTCACAGTTTCAGCAAGAATGCGGTAGTTATATACAGTGTAGAGTTTTTTCTTCAGGTTTTGTTTTATCAGGTTGTTTTCGTCAATACTTTCTATTGCGCTTTTCAGCACCAAAGCCTCTTCTTCGGTAAAATGCACCAGGCTGCTTATGTCCTTGAAGTAAGGAGAGGATTTGTCGATACAATAACAATTGTTCTCTTTTTTAATAACGAATCCGGCCAGCCGAAGGCTGTCAATGTACCGGTAAACAGACCTTTCGGTGATGTTTAGCCTTTCAGCCAGATCGTTTACCGCATGTGTGCGGTTGGCTGTGAGCATCATCATAAGTCTGAGAAGCCGTTCTACTTTGGGCTGATCCATAAACTTGATTGTGGTTGAAGGAAACTATTTATTCGGCAAGCCAGACAATGGTTGCACACATCCCAGGCCAAGAGCGTTTTTTTCTCCAAAACCAGCCATATAGCCGGTTTTTATCAGATCAGGTGGTGCAATAATTTCAAAGTCAAAGCTATAGGCTTTTATTTTTGTTTGTTGCGGAGTTCCGGCTTTTATAATCATCAGGTGACTTCGGGGCGTATTCAGGATTTTGATTTGCATTTGCAATTCTTCTTCTGTTTCAGGATGGCTGGCGTTAATCAAACCACATGAGAGGGCTGCCGTGTATTTATTGATGAGGTTATCAAAAAATATTTTCTGAAAATCAGCATGTACGGGTGACAGGTATTCGGCATTTCTGCTATCGGGCCTTTCTTTTGAAATCAGCACTGGTGAGATACTCCGGAATTTAATTGGTCCTTCAAATGTTGGCGAAGGCAGAATCTCGACCGATTCAACTTTTAACTCAGCTCTTGAAATGGTATCACCAATACTGAATTCCTGTCCTTTAAACAAGCCTGCAACAAAGTTTTCCAGAGCCAAAGGAGCCATAAAAGTGAGAATCAGCCTGCACTCACCGTTTAAAATAGCCAACCTGTCATTTTCTACCTTAAAACCTCTTGGCGGAAACTGAAGTTGCGAAAAACTGAATAGTTTGTATTTTCTGGTACCGGTTTTAAAACCAGTATTATGCAGGAAATCAGCAAATTCATGGCTTCCCGATGCTATGGTATGATAAATCCACGCACTCACAGGATATGAATAATTTACGGGAATTACATTGGTGCCCGGTTTTACAGTTTTGATATTCAAACTTATACGCATTGTATTTCAGGATTTTAATGTTTCCTTTTGTTTTCATACGGAAAAGCTTATTTCAGATAATGGATATAAGATGATGCGCTATGATCAACAGGCTTTTCCATGTGTATTTCACCCCCCAAATATATCAAATCTTTATATAAAGTCAACTCAAAAACACAATTTAATTTCAATAAGAGTTTTTTTGCCTGATTAATTCAATTGCTGCCTTGCGGGAGGTGCTGTTCTTCCTTTTTGCCGGGTGGGTATTGGGTGTGTGTTGGTTTTTGATATCTTTGTAACAACTGCGAAACAAAAACGTATAAACAACGTAACAACTACGTCAGTAAACGGACTTGATACGGACTTGATACGGACTTGGTACGGAGTTGATACGGACTTGGTATATCAAAATATCAGCTGAAACTATGGGAAAAGCAAAACAAGGTGCATGGGGAACTGTGCAGGGTTCGGTAAACAATCTGATTTATTCCAGCTGGAAAGGCATACCCTATGTGCGGGCAAAGCCGGCGGTGGTGCGGAATCCGCGCACTGCGGCGCAGCAGTCGGCCAGGGGAGCATTTGCCAGGGTGCAGGCATTGGTAGCCGGCCTGCCTGAGCTGGTTAGGATGGGTTTTGCTGCTTTTACCGATGGGCGCTCGGCTTACAATGCAGCGATGTCGTACAACCTGAAACATGCAGTGCACAAAGAAGGTAAAAATTCAGCATTGCAGTATCATCTGCTTAGTTTTTCAGAAGGCAACTATGCCCCGTTGAGCGATTGCACTGCCAAACAGCAGCAGAAGGAAGTAGTACTGACCTGGAATCCGCAGGTGCCGGTGGGAGAGTGGAGTGGCCGCCCCGAAGACTGGGTAGCTGTGGTTGCGGTAAACGAAGAACACACACTGCCGTTGTGGTTGCCGGCGGTGGCGCTGCGCAGTCATGCCCGGTATGAGTTGCAGCTGCCTGATGAATGGCTGGCCGGCAAAGTACATTTCTGGCTTTACGCCATGCGCCCCGGGGTGAGTGAAAAGATGGAGGATTCGGTGTCGAAGGGGGGGTATGTGGGGATTGGTTGATTAGATGATGAGAGGATTAGGAGATGTGATGATTAGTTGATTCAAAGATTCAAATATTCAAAGATTACTACAGTAGCCTCCCCCGCTTTCGCTGCGCTACTTCGGGGCGCGCCTTTGGTCGGGGACAGATAAATGAATTCACTAGTTTAAGTTAGAACGTCCTTCTCCTTGAGGAGAAGGTCCCCGTAGGGGGGATGAGGTGCTTTAAGATTGCTTCAATAGCCTCCCCCGCTTTCGTTGCGCTACTTCGGAGCGCGCCTTCGGTCGGGGAGAAGATTAGCCGATTCCAA
>JANJXJ010000149.1 GCA_024709105.1 Lentimicrobium sp.
ATCTGTTCAAATTATAGTAACCGGAAATGTTACCTTGATTTGAATGACAGATTCATGAACAGGGGCAATTTTAATACCCTGTGATCAGGCAGCAAAAGAATTACAAATTCTATTTTATCAATACTCCCGAAGAAGACTTTATATTTCCAGTTTCAATAATACCGGATTTTTCAGTGTCAATTCTGGGGGATTGTCCATCGGAGTCGTAAATAATCCTTCCTGTGCCCTCTCCTATCCAGACACCCCCGGGATTATCGTTATTGTCGGGCATAAAGTTGGCAAAATAGAGGTTTTGAATCCCTGTGGCGGTAAGAGTGCCCGATATAACATGAACCATTTTGGCACTGTATCCGGCATAGGTTGAATTTACTTCTGCAAAAACGGTAAAATTATTTCCGGTTCCTACAATAAAACCACCCAAACCCGAACCTGACTCAGGTCCATTAAAATAGTCAACCTTTATGGTGAGGTTGTCGTTGTTTTGCTCGTAAAACAGCACATTATAATCGGCAAAAGCATATCCAATACCAAAATCATTGGGTACATTGCTGGCTTTCAGGATGAAAGGGGTAGCAAAAAAGCTGCCGGCCAGGGAAGGAGGTGTTTCACCGCGGTTAATCACCATGCCAAGAGTTACCATTTTGGTAAGAATGCTGTCTGGTATCAACTGGTTAATCTGCTGGGTTAACCCGTTGTCTTCGACTTTTTTATCGTCATCTTTTTTGTCTTTTTTGCAACTCATGGTCACAAGAGAAAACGCAGTAAAAATGATGAATAAGGGGAGAAAAATTTTTTTCATACAAAATTGGTTTGGTTAATACTTATGGTTCATGCGTTCTTAATACCGAAACAAATATTTTTCCGGGAATTAGTAAACAAACAATCAACAGGTAAAATTTGTTTCCGGGCGCATTGACTGTAATTGAGGGGCATCGGCCTGGTCCGGAAACACTGCCATCCATATCCGGATTAAATAATAGAAAAACAATATGGCTGGGTATGGCCGGCACCATTTCATTTTTCTACCTTTGCTGCGGATTCAGATACTGAACAGGACTCCTGAACTAAAATTACTGCCCGAAAAGCATTTTTTGAAATTGATTGTTTATTGACCTTGCCTAACCCTTTAATTCTGAAACCGACCTTTATAATGCCCGCTCAAAAATCCTGGTTACCCTGGCTTATTCTCATTGTGCTCGCCATAGTCTGGGGAAGCTCATTTATTCTGATTAAAAGGGGGCTGGAGCATTTCAGTCCGGGCGAAGTGGGTGCACTCCGGGTAATTATTACCTGGCTTTTTCTGGTTCCGTTTGCATTGAGAAGAATCAAAGGCTTTACGCGAAAACAATGGATTACTCTTTTTTCGGTGGGTATGATCGGCAGCCTGATTCCCGCATTTTTATTTGCAGCCGCGCAAAAAGGAATTGACAGCTCACTTGCCGGCATACTTAATTCGCTGACACCGTTGTTTACCTTGCTGGTGGGCATGGTGTTTTTCAGTACACGGCCTAAGTGGTACAACATAGCCGGGGTGGTGATTGGCCTGGCCGGGGCTCTGGGACTGGTTAGTGTGAGCGGTGGGGGTAATTTTACCTTCAATATGGGATTTGCCATACTAATTATACTGGCTGCAGTTTGTTATGCTATAAATGTTAATATTGTAAAAGCATTTCTTCAAGGCGTTGAACCTGTATCAATTACAGCACTCTCATTTTTCACTGTCGGGCCGATGGCAGCTGCCTATCTGCTTTTGTTTACTCCGTTTATTGAAACCACCTCGCATCAGGCCGGAGCTGCAGAAGGACTTGGATACATAGCTTTGCTGGCCATAGCCGGAACCGGGCTTGCCCTTATGCTTTTTAACCGGCTTATACAGATGACCAGTGCAGTTTTTGCCTCATCTGTAACCTATTTTATTCCCATTGTCGCGCTTATCTGGGGAATTGCTGATGGCGAAAAGTTCAAGGCCGGCTTTGTTTTGTGGATCAGTCTGGTGATTGCCGGAGTGTTGCTGGTAAATACGAGTAAACTAATTTCTAAGTACTAATTTCTAATTTCTAATTTCCAGAAACTTTATTTATTACTGTGGGCTTGCTGCGATAAGTAATAACTTGTGCTGAATTAAGGCTGGATGCAGCATGGTGGCAGAGATATTGAGGTAAAATCAGATTTTTTTATTCAACCGCTTTGTAATTAGAAAATTATTATTAATTTTGCACCCCCTGAAAATAGGGAAACAAACTTCAATAAAACAAAGAAACAATGTACGCAATCGTAGAAATCGCCGGCCAGCAACATAAAGTTGTGAAAGACCAGGTGATCTTCGTGCATCGTCTCGAGGGTGAAGAAGGCTCAAGCGTTGAATTCAACAATGTTATGTTGGTTGACAACGACGGAGCTGTTACCATCGGACAGCCGACGGTTACCGGCGCTGTAGTTACGGCTAAAATCCTTTCGCATTTACGTGGCGATAAGGTAATCGTCTTCAAAAAGAAGAGGAGAAAAGGATATCAGAAATCAAACGGCCACAGGCAATATTTTACCAGGCTGCAGATTGATGCCATCACCGCCTGAACAGGCTGTATCAAATTCAATTGTATAACCGCTAAAAACGAAAAGATATGGCTCATAAAAAAGGTGCCGGTAGTTCGAATAACGGAAGAGAATCGCACAGTAAACGTCTCGGCGTGAAGATTTATGGTGGTCAGGCTGCCCAGGCAGGCAACATCATTATCCGCCAGCGCGGTACCGTGCACAATCCCGGCCTCAACGTTGGCATGGGCAAGGATCATACCTTGTTCGCACTGGTTGATGGTGTGGTTGAATTCCGCCGCAGGAAAAACGACAAATCATACGTGTCTGTCCTGCCCTTCGAAAAAGCAGAATAACCCGCAGAAAAACGGAGAAAATAATTCGTACAAGGCATCGCAATCATCGCGATGCCTTTTTCTTTTACATATTTTAGCACCCTTCTCACCTTTTATTCAAAGTTTGTCCATTCTTCACTCAAAAGGTTTGGGTTATGTTTCCTCAGGCTGATAAATTCTCGTTACCTTTGCAGCCGATAAATCCGAAATTATGTTAGAACTGAGTTATATCCGCGAAAACACTGCGGAAGTTGCCGCCAGGTTAGGCATTAAAAACATTGATGCTGAAGGCATTCTGAAACAAATTCTTGAAATTGACAGCCGCCGCCGCGAAGCACAGAAAGACCTCGACGACAATCTGGCCGAATCCAATGCCCTCGCCAGGCAAATCGGCGACCTTTTTAAATCGGGGAAAGCTTCGGAAGCCAGCGACCTGAAAGCCCGCACCGCTGAGCTTAAAGTGCTGGCCAAAGAATTGCAGGAAAAATTCGACGGGCTGCTTCAGGAACAAAACAACCTGCTGGTACAACTTCCGAATGTTCCGCACAGCTCTGTTCCACGCGGCAAATCCGCCGAAGACAACGAAATTGTGCACAGCGAAGGCAATATTCCTGCGCTTTTTGAGGGAGCCGTTCCCCACTGGGACCTGGCCTCAAAATTCGACATCATTGACTTTGAACTCGGTAACAAGGTTACCGGAGCAGGTTTCCCGTTCTACAAGGGTAAAGGCGCCAGACTGCAGCGCGCACTCATTAACTTCTTTCTGGATAATGCAATTGATGCCGGTTATTACGAAATTCAGCCGCCGCTGGTTGTAAACGAGGCTTCGGGCTACGGCACCGGACAACTGCCCGACAAGGATGGACAGATGTACTTCTGCGACCTCGACAAACTTTATCTGATTCCCACTGCCGAAGTACCGGTAACCAACATCTACCGCGATGTTATCCTGAAAAGCAGCGATTTCCCGGTAAAAAATGTGGCGTATTCCAACTGCTTCCGCCGCGAAGCCGGCTCCTATGGCAAAGATGTACGCGGGCTTAACCGTCTGCATCAGTTTGACAAAGTGGAAATTGTACAGATTCAGCATCCCGACAAATCATACGATACACTCGAAGAAATGCGCAGCTACGTGGCCGGACTGCTTCGCAAGCTTGAGCTTCCCTTCAGGGTGCTCAAACTTTGTGGTGGCGATATGAGCTTTACTTCAGCGCTTACCTACGACTTCGAAGTTTATTCGGCTGCCCAGCAGCGCTGGCTGGAAGTAAGTTCGGTATCAAACTTTGAGTCGTTTCAGGCCAACCGTATGAAACTCAGGTTTAAAGACGAAGGCGGCAAAACCCGTCTCTGCCATACCCTCAACGGAAGTGCACTGGCTTTGCCGCGCATTGTAGCTGCCCTGCTCGAAAACAATCAAACTCCCAAAGGCATTAAAATGCCTGCCGCATTGGCCGCTTACACTGGTTTCGACATTATTGCCTGATCTTTTCGATTGCAGATATATTGCTGCAGCTGAAACAATTGCAGTCCTGTTTCGTTAGTTATTCACTTGCCTGCATGGCAAGAATAACCGACTCAGCAAACTTTTGAATATGAAGAAGTTGTTTATCCTGTTTTTGCTTTTACTCCCGGTAATGTTTTGCCGGACTGCATCTGCACAGGCAGTTACCGACGAACAACTCGGCCTGATGTACTACAACAACAAGGAGTTCGAGAAATCGGCTGCGCTGTTCGACAGGCTGTTTTCCGAAAAACCCACCCTTTTCAACTACACCTATCTGCTGCAGAGTTTGCTTGAAATCAATGATTTCGACAAAGCCGAAAAGGTGGTAAAACGGCAGGCGAAACGCTTTCCCGAAGATGCCCGCTATGTAATTGATCAGGGATTTATCCTCCTCAGGACAAATCAGGCACAGAAAGCTGCCAAACTTTTTGAGCAGGCCATCAAAGACCTGCCCGCTGAACAACGCAGGGTAAATGAGCTCGCCAATGCCTTTTTGATGAGGCGCGAAAACGAATACGCCATACGTACCTATCTGAAAGGCAGGCAAATGCTTTCGCCACAATACACATTTGGGTTTGAGCTGGCCAATTTGTATGAAATTTCGGGCAACTTCGAAAAAATGGCCGACGAATACATTATGCTGCTCGAAACCAACCCCGAGGTTCAGAATCAGATACAAGGCAGGCTGCAGAACTCCCTGAGCAACGACCCCGAAGGCCTGAAGTCGGAGGCGCTGCGCACATCGCTGCTCAAAAGTGTGCAACGCAAACCCAACGATGTGCTTATTTCGGAAATGATGCTCTGGTTTTCAATTCAGCTTAAGGATTTTGAAGCCGCACTTATACAGGCCAAGGCGCTCGACCGCCGCTTAGACGAAAACGGAAACCGCGTTTTTGCCCTGGGCGGACTGAGTGTGGCGAACGGATATTACAGCACCGGAGCAGAAGCCTACAAATATGTGATTGAACGTTCGCAGGATGCAGGGCTGGTGGTGCAATCGCGGGTAGAACTGCTTAAAGCCGAGTATGAGCAGTTGGTCAGGACTTTTCCGGTAAACGCAAAAGAAATGGCAGCATTGGAACAGCGCTATCAGCAAACGCTGGATGAAGCCGGCAAAAACCCATTGGTTTTCCCGCTGATGCGGAATCTTGCACATCTGCAGGCGTTTTATCTGGGTAAAACAACCGGGGCCATTGCCATGCTCGAAGAACTGGTTACCCTAACCCAAAGCAACCGGCAACTGCAAGCCGAATGCAAACTTGAACTGGCTGATATCATGCTGCTTACCGGAGAACCCTGGGAAGCAACCCTCCTCTATTCGCAGGTGGACAAAGCCTTTAAAAACGAACCGGTTGGGCATGAAGCCCGTTTCAGAAATGCCAGGCTTTCGTTTTACATAGGCGAATTCAACTGGGCCAGGGCTCAGCTGGATGTGCTCAAAGCAGCCACTTCAAAACTCATTGCCAACGATGCTATGGCTATGTCGCTGTTAATTTCTGACAATATTGATGCCGACAGCTCGGTGGTGCAACTGGCCACCTTTGCCCGTGCTGACCTGCTGCTCTACCGCAACAAACCCGATGAAGCGCTGGCCGTGCTCGATTCGCTGATGCTGGCTTATCCCGGGCACCCCATTACCGATGATGCGCTGATGAAAAAAGCCGAAATCATGGTAAAAAAGGGGAATCCCGCCGAAGCCATCACACTTTACCGCAGGGTAGCCGACGAATTCGGCGATGGCATTCTTGCTGATGATGCACTGTTTAATCTGGCAAGAATTTATGACCATCAGGTGGTGATTGCAGATAATGAAGATGCCGACCGTGCCATTCAGTTTTTTCAGAATATCAACGACCCGAAAATCAAAGACACTTCCAAAGCCATGGCTGCTTATCAGGAATTGCTGATGAAACATCCGGGCAGTTTGTATACGGTTGAGGCAAGGAAAAGATTCAGGGGACTGAGAGGAGATGTGGTGAATTGAATTGCGGATTGCAGATTGAGGATTGAGGATTGCACTTTTCATGTAATTCGTATTTAGCTGAATTGCACGAGATTGAACCTTTTGGAATTAAAAGAGGAATTGCAAATTCCGCTTAGCTATAAGGACTGAGGGGAGATGTGGTGAATTGAATTGCGGATTGCAGATTACCTTCGGTGAGCTCCCCCGCTTTCGCTGCACTACTGCGGGGCGCACCTTCGGTCGGTTGCGGATTGCGGATTGCGGATTGCGGATTGCAATTTTCATGTAATTCGTATTTAGCTGGATTGCAAGAGATTGAACATTTTGGAATTAAAAGCGGAATTGCAAATTCCGCTTAGCTTTAGGGACTGAGGGGAGATGTGGTGAATTGAATTGCAGATTGCGGATTGCGGATTGGGGATTTTCGATTGCGGATTGCGGATTGAGGATTGAGGATTGAGGATTGCGGATTGCGGATTTTTCACCTCCGACCTCCGACCTCTGACCTCTGACCTCTGACCTCCGACCTCCGACCACTCCCGTTATCGCTGCGCGCTCCCGGGACAAGCGACCTCTCTCCTTATCTCTTCGAGCTCCCGGGACAAGCGGCCTCTTTTCACGAATTTTAAACCTGGTAATTAAATCCAAAATCCGCATTCCAAAATCTAAAATATAAACCATGGAACCTGTAAGGGCGAAAAAACATCTGGGGCAGCATTTTCTCAAAGACGAGAACATTGCCCGAAAAATAGTTGACAGTCTCAGCCTGCCATGCGATGCGCTGCTTGAGATTGGGCCCGGCACGGGTGTGCTTACCAAATACCTGCTGCAAATACCGGCAACAAAATTTCTGGCGATTGACGTTGACCGCGAATCGGTTCCTTATCTTAAATCTGCTTTCCCCGAAAAAGCCGGCTGTTTCCTGGAAGGAGATTTTTTGCGGATGCCGCTCGACTCCCTCTTCGACTCCCCTTTTTCGGTGATCGGAAACTTCCCCTACAACATTTCTACACAAATACTTTTCAGGGTACTCGATTACAGGAATCAGATACCCGAAGTGGTGGGGATGTTTCAGAAAGAAGTGGCAGAGCGGATTGCAGCCCCTCCGGGAAGCAAAACCTACGGGATCATCAGCGTGCTGCTTCAGGCCTGGTACGATATTGAATATCTGTTTACTGTAAGCGAACATGTTTTTCAGCCGCCACCCAAGGTAAAATCGGCAGTTATACGGTTGAAAAGAAATAAAGTCAACTCGCTGGGCTGCGACGAAAAACTATTTATCAATGTGGTGAAAACGGCCTTCAACCAAAGACGCAAAACCCTGAAAAACGGCCTGAAATCTTTTAAATTCATACCCGGTGAAGCCCTGGAGCAAATGCTCACCCGAAGAGCCGAACAGCTGAGTGTGGCAGAATTTGTGTTTATCACCAATCAGGTGGAAGGGTTAAAATGACCTTTCTCTTATCCAAACAAAATAATAACTGCGGTTTGGATTTTTGCAGACACCATCTGCAAAAAAGTAGCAATAATTTTGAAATTCAACGGCTATAGCATGTTATTGTTTCATATTTATACAAAATTGGCAAGTGTTACATTTAGAACTATGCTTAATGCTTATGGCGAAGCTTGTCCCAAAGATATATCCGATCCGGGTCAGGGTTTTTCTTTTTGAAACTTTACGTATTCATTTGATAAGTATT
The DNA here is from genome assembly GCA_024709105.1 of Lentimicrobium sp. GTDB lineage: Bacteria > Bacteroidota > Bacteroidia > Bacteroidales > Lentimicrobiaceae > Lentimicrobium. The sequence continues at coordinate 8,035 of JANJXJ010000149.1, forward strand.
GCTTAACAAACAGTTCCGATTTTTCTTTTTTTTTGAATTCCAGCAATTAAATAGCAAACAGTTGTTCTTAATCTATTTTTTGTTTGAATCCTGTGCACCTTTTCGGCGGGAAATTTTTGTATTTTTGTAAAGAAACACCTGGATTGAATCTTTGATTCTGTCCTCGTTCCGAAAAATTTCGCAACGAAAAAAATCGCAATGAAAAAAACGAACCCATTTAAGTTTGGCAGTGTAGTCGAAGAACCATATTTTACCGATAGGACGACTGAGCAGGCTGAAATAGAAATGGTTTTGTCAAGTGCTAATCATTTGATTCTCATAAGTCCGCGCAGATATGGAAAAACAAGCCTGATCAAAAAGGTGGTTTCTTCTTTGGATCGTCCATTAATTTTTCTGGATCTGCAATTAATTACCGACCTCAATGACTTTGCTTCTCAGATTCTTAGAAGAGTTCATCGTGTTTTTCCCTTAGAGCGGCTCAGGAGTTTCTTTAGAAATTTCAGAGTTACCCCAACCATTACCTTAAATCCAATAACCAACGAGATTGATGTTTCGTTTTTATCGAATTCCAATCAGGTACTATTGTTGGAAGATGTGTTTAATTTACTCGATAATCTCGGTAGTTCGAATAAAAAGCCTATTGTTGTTCTTGATGAATTTCAGGATATCAAAAGATTAGGAACAGATACCGAAAAACACTTAAGAGCCATTATTCAGCATCATCAAAATATTAACTATGTTTTTATGGGAAGCATAGAATCTATGATGCGTCAGATTTTTGAAGAAAAGAGATCGCCTTTTTATCATTTTGGGCAACTCATGCCTCTTGGCAAAATTCCATTTTCCGATTTTAAAAACTATATTAAGGAAGGTTTTAGCGACAAAACCAATGATGCTGATACCCTGGCTGAAATAATTCTTACGATCACACATTGCCAGCCATACTACACTCAACAACTGGCTTATACAGTATGGAACAGATGGGACCATCAAATGTCAGAGAATGAACTTGTTGAAGCTGCTGTTGAGTATCTGATACAGATACATGACAACGATTATCATCGTATCTGGCAGAATCAAAACCAAACCGATAAAAAAATCCTTATTCAAATATCCAGGCATCACGAACAAATGTTGTCGCAAGCCAATTTGCAAAAAATGGGCTTCAGTTCCGCAAGCACACTTTACAGCGGACTGAAAAGACTTTCGCAACAAGGGTACATCATTAAGGATAAAGCTAATTATCAAATTGATGATCCCTTCTTTAAAAGCTGGATACTTCGTAAAAGAGAGGAATAATCAATTCCTAAACCCGCTGAATAATTTTTTCTTTGTGCAAAACTTGTCAACTCTGGCAGGGAAGTTCTTGCATTCCTGCATGAAATTTAGTTGCACTACCATCTCTGGTATACTCTGCCATGAATCGGGCAACTCCTTTTCGCAAAATCATAACAGACTCACAAAAAAGAAGGAAATAAAATTGTGTTTATCACCAATCAGGTGGAAGGGTTAAAATGACCTTTCTTTCCCTTCAGAGATAAAAATTTAAAGTCATCTTGTCTTATTGACTGATAACTATTTTCTCTGACCAAAAACTGTTTTCGCCGCTCAAATGCAGGAAATAGATTCCGTTTTTGACACTGCCCATCTCTATCCAGGTTGATAATTGCTCTATTTTGCCCGATTTTACTTCTTTACCTGCCGAGTCAAGCAGTTTATAAGCAGTAAACCTATGCTCACCGGCTGCTGAGATATCAACCATCAAAAACCCTGATGCGGGGTTGGGCCTGACCACAACACCTGGATTAACATCTTGTTTTACAGACGATCCGGTAACCATATTACAGTCGGGCAGTAGTGTAAATTCAAGTTGCCCCGAATTATTGAGTACACCACGCCAGCAGTTGCCGTCGGGCGATTTCATGATAATCCCCCGGTTGATATCTTCCACAAAAATATCGCCGTCTTTAACCTGAAGGCGGGCCACCGGTTCTTCGCTGCCAATGCCTATGTTGCCGTTGGCTGCATTGATAAACATGCGGGTATTTGTACCGCCGGTTACAAACGACAGGGAATGATTATTTGAAGCAGTACCGAGGTAAGCCTGTCCGCCGGCCATGATAAAACTGCTTATTTTATTGGTGCCTGTGGCTTCGAGCAGCAAAGAGGCATCCTCGGCAGCATCGGCTCTTATATGCAGTTTCGCCTGTGGATCGGTAGTGTTGCCGATGCTTACTTTGCCGGTAAAACCATTGGAAGGTGATTGACTTACAAAGAAAGTCGGCACATTACTTTTAAAGCCAACAGCCAGACTAAGCGTTTTATCACAAGTCAGGAAGCTATTAACGTCGCCAGCCCCAATTATTATTTGATTAGTTGAACCAGATTTTAACCGATGCCCAATTAACATTGACCTGTTATAATTAACTTGAGACCCACTGCCAAAAATGTAGCTTTCCTGACTTCCAGTAAAAATAATATTGGAACCACCAATAATATATGAATTACCACTACTGCTATTTATGGTTGACTGACTACCCGCTATAAATCCAGAACCTGATGAAAGAATATTGCTATTGCCAATGGCAGTAGAGTTTGCACCGGATACAGTATTGTTTGACCCTAACGCTGAGGCCGCTACACCGGTTACAGTGTTTCCCGGGCAGGTAGCGCATGTTTGTGCTTTTATAGCTTGAGGATTAAGATAAATTGCAAGAGCAACTGCTGCAATTATTGTCAATGTTTTTTTCATGGCAGTGTTTGTTATTGTTTAATAAACTTGTGCGTTTCAATTACTCCTTTGCCCACAGTACTGATTTTTAACAGATACATACCGGGCTTTAGATTTTGTATTGGTAAATTGGTGGTTCCCTGCACCAGTTTATAAGCAGAGATTTCTGCTCCGGACAGGGTCAATACGCTGGCTTCAGCTTGTTTCAGCATACATTCTACTTTGAGGTACTCCTTAGCTGGATTGGGAGAGATAAAAGCACGGTTGATGATAATCTGACCAGGTTTATTTGAAGTAAT
>JANJXJ010000038.1 GCA_024709105.1 Lentimicrobium sp.
TGTCATCGGCTGAAGTGGTGGCGGAGCACATTCCGGTGATGGTAAAAAAAGATACCATTGAATTTAATGCCGGAGCATTCAAAACAAAGCCGGATGCGGTGGCCGAGGACCTTCTGAAAAAACTGCCGGGGGTTCAGGTCGACCAGGCCGGCAACATCAAAGCCATGGGAGAAGATGTGAAAAATGTGATGGTTGATGGCAAAGAGTTTTTCAGTTCAGACCCTAAAGTGGCCACCAAAAACCTGCCTGCCGATGCCATCAGCAAAGTGCAGGTATACGATAAAAAGTCAGAAACTGCTGAATTAGCCGGAATTGATGACAACTCCAGGGAAAAAACCATCAATCTGTTGCTCAAGGATGGCCGCAAACATGCATGGCTGGGCGATGTTATGGCAGGTGGCGGTACCGGCGACCATTATGCGGCATCAGCCAAAGTTTACCGGTTTACGGCCCGCAATCAGTTTGCCATGCTGGGTATGTTCAACAATATCAATCAGTTTGGCTTTAGCTTTCAGGATTACATCGACTTCAACGGAGGATTGCCTGCCCTGATGGGAAATGGTTCCATGCGAATTTCGATCTCAGGGGACAGTGACATTCCGGTAAACTTCGGGCAAAGCATCAATGGCCTGGTAAAATCCGGAGCCGGGGGGATAAATTATTCCTTTGAACCTAAAAAAAACAACCGGCTCTTTTTCAGTTATCTGGGGAACGGAAGTCAGCGCAATCTGCTGCAGGAAATTAATTCGCGCAACTACCTGCCCGATGGAGAATACATAAACCAGGGCAACACAAACGAAGACAGCAGAAACTTCTCTCATCGGCTGAACCTTGGCTGGAAAGATAAGTCAGACAGCACACGCACCATAATTTTCAATGGTAGCCTCGGCCTGAGGGATGCTACAGAAGATGCAACCAGCATTATGGAGTCCTTTAAAGAGGGCAACTCTGTCAACCGATTGATTTCGGAGGCTACCATACTGCAAAACAGCCTCTCAGGAAATGGTTCGTTTTCCTATCTTCAAAGGGGCAAAGGGGCGTTCAGGCTGTTCAGCGGAAGCGCAAATGCAAGCTTTTCGTCAGGACTTAGCAACAACGACAGACTGAATATCCTCAGTTATCTCGGAGATGTTTCTCCCATCAGAGATGATCAGTTCCGCGATGATGAGAGCAACACCCGTCAGGCTGATGTAACCGGCAGTACACTCATCAGCATTGGTTCCGGATTGTATCTTGAGCCCTCCATCAATGCCTCGGCGGTTTACGAAGATGTAAAACGCAAACAGGGATTAAAGAGCGATATTGAAATGGTTACCGACAGTCTGAGCCCTGAATTCAGCCGGGCTGTGTTGAAACTCACACCCGGAATCAATCTGAAAAAGAACTATAGAAATGCCAGGCTGGTAGTGGGTTTTTCAACCGTTATGGCTTCAACCGAAAACAAATTGAACGGAGTAACTTCTCCTCAGGTTACTTATATGCGGTGGTTGCCTTCTTTCAACTGGGAGTACGACTACAAAACCGGCCACCGGGTAAGTCTGGATTACAACGTTTCGGTGAATGATGCCCAGGTTACCCGGCTGATACCTGTGGTGGATAATTCAAACCCGCAATCGCTCATCTACGGGAACCCTCTCCTTAAGCCCGAAAACAGACATGAACTGTATGCCAACTGGCTGATGTTTGACCAGTTTTCGCAAATGTCGGTACTTGCCCGCATAGGAGGAAGTTATAGTACTGACCCGGCAGGGTATTCTGTGAGCATCAGCGACAGCCTGATACAGCAGGTACATCTGCTCAACACAGCTTCAGCATCAGCCATGAATGGAAGTGTAGAATTTGGAGCACCATTCAGATTTATTGGATTAAATCTGCAGCTGGCTGTGGATGCTTCGCTTAACAGCGGACAGACATTTGTGAACGAACAGAAGAACGGGTATACCAACTTTTCCCGAAGTTTCAGGCTCAGCTTCGATAACCGGAAAAAAGAAAGATGGGAGCTCGATTTCGGTGCAGAGATCACTTTTACCAATGCAGCGTATTCTATTCAGCAGTCGCTGAACAACCGCTATCTGAATCTTAGCTATTTTGCTGATATTTCCTTTACCCCGTCGGATGTCTGGTATTTTGGCGCAACTGCCAATGTGATGAATTACACAGCCGAAAGCTTTGATGGTGCAGTAAACATACCGTTGCTGGGTGCAGAAGCAGGATTTAATTTTCTGTCGAACAAGCGTGCTCAGCTTTCGTTGCGTGCATACGATCTGCTTGATAAAAACAAAGGCATTGAGCGCATTGCCAATATGAACTATCTGCGCGAAACCCGCTCCAATGTTATGGGCAGGTATGTGATGATTTCGTTTAAGTACAGGTTGAACAAAGCTACCAAATCAGGTGGTGGTTTTGAAATTAAGGTCAGGAACAGGTAACCGGCAATTCTCACTAAGTCTGGCAGAGATTAAATTTTACCAGCATCTGTACAAGCAGCCTTCTAAGGTTGACTTTCCAATAAACACGCTGAGAAACATTGAATGTAAAGTCAATGAGATGAAATTTGGGTCAAGCTTAGGTAGCTGCGGTGCGGATGCGAGGCCTCGCGGCCTGAGCATTTGGGAAATGTAAAAGGGGAAAATGAATGTATTGTATGTGTTTAGTAAATGAAAGAGGGTTTGTTTTATCACGCTACGCCCCCCGCTTTCGCTGCGCTACTGCGGGGCGCGCCTCCGGGGCTTAAATGGTACATGATTTACGCTTTCTACCAATATTACGCCCCACCGCATTCTGCGGGGCACGCCGCTGGGGCTCAAATTTCATACTCCACAGCTGGCTTTAGTTTATAAGTGAGGTGCTTTTTGCGTTTCGCCCTAAGTTGGGCAGTGCTCAACCCTTTCCAGCATCTGCATAAGCAGCCTTCTAAGGTCGCTTTCTGTTGGCAGGGAATTAAGAAAAATTAAGCTGCCGGTCTTTGCTGTATCATCCCGAAAAATTGAAAATCATCTGCCCACAGGCATTCAGCGCCAGGAATGACGACTGGCCTGTTATGAATAACAAAACCATCATATTCAGCCAGGCATGTGTTAAATATCTGTTAATGTGTAAGTTTTTATCAACCTATTGGCAATCAGAATGTTGTTTTGCTCTACTTTTTGCTGCCCTCCATTCGGTAATTCCTGCCTTTTCTGTAATCAGCAATTCCCACTCATTTGATTTTAACCGGATCGGGCCATCCGATTCATAAAAAACTATTATGGAAAGACGTAATTTTATTTTATCGGCAGGCATGTTGGCTGCAATGGGAGCCATCTCAAAAAGTGGTTTGGCTGCAAGCGGGCGTTCTGATGAGCCTTCTCCTTCAGTACCCGACAACCAACCCATGCTTCCCATGTTGCTTCCGGCTTTGCCTCCGCTTGATCACAACGGCGGCATGGCCATCAGAACCAGGGTGAGGTCAGGAATGACCAACGGACTCTTTTCGAGCGTTGAATGTGCCGTAGCTCCCAAAATTATGGGGCCTGCTCCGCATTGGCATCTCGAACTGGATGAACTGATGCTTGTACTTGAAGGTACGGCAAGTATTCTTATGGGCGATGAAGTCATTCATGTGGAAGCCGGGGGTTGGCATCTGAGGCCCCGAATGATCAAGCACACCTTTTTTAATGCCTCTGATCAGCCATTGCTTTTTATGGATATGTATTTTAATCAGCCATTTGAAGAATATCTGGAGAGAATATTTTTTCAACTGAACGAAGAGAACGGTTTTCCTGAAGGCTCAGAAAAGAAAGAAGCAGAACACCGCCGCTTGCGCGAGAAGTTTGGTTTGATGAGTGCTCCCGATGCCTGGGATCAGCGCGAAGAATTAGTCAGAACGTTTGGGTTAAAGTAGTGTTTTGTCTGATAAACAGGCTTGTTTTTTTATGCTGCGCCCCTCCGCATTTTGCGGGGCACGACTCCGGGGCTTATATTTTGCTTTTGTGGATTACAACAGAAATTATGAAATTTTCGCCCTAAGCCGGGCAGTGCTCAACGATTTCCAGCATCTGCATAAGCAGCCTTCTAAGGTTGACTTTCCTAAGGGCAATTATATCGCTAGTCTTAATTGGAGAATATAATTCAAAAATCAGAAAACCCCGAATGGAAAACCGAAAGTCCTTCGTGTTAATCTTTTTAAATTGGGTTTAAATCCGAAATCGCAAATCGCAAATCGCAAATTCGCAATTGCCAACCATGCGGCCTGAGCATTTGAAAGATTCTTTTTTTGCTTAGAATCTTGAACATGTCAAACCCTACCCATATCCAGCATTTTGAATAGATCTTATTCCTCTTACTTTTTTCTTGAAAAAAAAGTAAGCAAAAATTCAAGGCTTACTAAAAATAGCTAAAACAAGGCTGCGCTACAGTTGTAGATGAAATGAGGTTGGAACGTTTGTCCTCTGC
>JANJXJ010000073.1 GCA_024709105.1 Lentimicrobium sp.
TATGAATGTTTTTGCACAGTTTGACGAGCCTTTTGTGTTTTTCAGCGAAAATCTGAAACATACCGAAGGTTTGCCTTCTGAAAAAATATTGTACCCGGCCGATCTGAAAACCGATGCCGGATTTGTTAAGCCAGCATTGAGTTCCGGCGACCTGGCCTTTGTTCAGTTTTCGTCAGGAAGTACCGGCGACCCAAAAGGAATTATGCTTACACACCAGAATCTGATGGTAAATATGGACGCCATCAGAATCGGGCTGGACCTGCATTTTCCAAACCGCACAGGTAACTGGATGCCTTTGTTTCATGACATGGGTCTGATTGGATACCATTTGGTTCCGATATATTGCTCCATTTACCAGTATCATCTTGAAACCATAGATTTTATTAAAAATCCGGGCTTGTGGCTCGATATGCTCAGCAACGCGCAGGTGAATGTTACCGGATGCCCCAACTTTGGCCTGGCCCTGGTACTGCGCTTCTTAAGCCGGAAGAAAAGCCTGCCTCAGTGGGACTTTTCAGCCATGAAGGCCATGCTCAATGGTGCTGAACCCATCTCGGTGCAGATTATGAATGATTTTGTTGAAAAACTTGAGCCTTTTGGTTTCAAACCCGAAGCCATGATGCCCGTTTACGGAATGGCCGAAGCAACCCTTGCCATTTCGTTTACACCACTGATGCAGCCTTCGGTAATTACTGCCTTTGATTCTAAAATATTAGATGTTGAAATGCAGGCAGTTGAAATTCCGGAAAGCCATGAAAATGCAAGAATACTTTCAGGGGTAGGCATTGCCCTGAATGATGTGGACATTCGCATCACCGGCAACAACGACCAGCCTCTCCCCGAAGGCCAGGCAGGCAACATTCAGTTGCGGGGCGCCGGAATTACCAGCGGATATTACAAAAAACCCGAAGCCACCCGCGAAGCTTTCTGCGGCAATTGGCTGCGCACCGGAGACATTGGATTTTTCTACAAGGGCAACCTTTATGTAAGCGGTCGCAAAAAGGACATCATCTTCAAAAACGGCCGCAATTATTTTGCCAACGACCTTGAAATCATGGCCTGCACCCTGGAGGATGTAAGTTATGGGAAGGTATGTTTCGGAGGTACCACCAACCGCGAAACAGGACATGAAAAGGTAATTGCATTTCTGGCCGGCTCGCCCGGAGAAAAGGCCAATGAAACATTCAGGCAAATGCGCAACCTGCTCAGGGCCAACCTCGGCATCACCCCCGATGAACTGGTTATGGTAAAATCAAACGAAATACCCAAAACCTCAAGCGGAAAACTGCAACGCTACAAACTGATGCAGAGGTATCTTGCCGGCGAATTCAACGGAAGTATCATTTATCCCGATAACATTTGATTATGGCTTCTACCCCCGAAAATGTTCCGTTTTTTTTCATCATTGGAAGACCCAGGTCGGGAACCACACTGCTGAGGTCAATTTTTGATGCCCACCCAAATGTTATTCTGCCATTCGAAAGTCCGGTAATCCTCAATCTTTACCGCAAATACAAGAAACCTGTTAAGTGGAACGATGCTGCAGTTGATGAATTGTATACCGACCTGTGCAGGCAACCCTATTTTGAGCGCTGGCAGGTTGACAAAACGAAACTGAAGGAAAGAATTTTAAGTGTACAGGGCGACATCAGCTTCAACTTGCTTATCAGGCTTATTTATCAGGGCTATCAGTCGGTTTTTGACAAAGCTGAAACGCTTTGGTTTGGTGATAAAAACCCGGTTTATTCCTTTTATGCCGACCGCCTTTACAGAATGTTTCCTGATGCCAGATTCATTCACATTACCCGCGATTACCGCGACAACCTTGTTTCACTGAAGCAGGTTACTTTTGAAGCTCCGATTCCGGCACTGATTGCTTACCGCTGGGTAAGAGCCAATCAATTGATTGACAAAATAATACGCAAAGCCCCCAATCAGGTTTACCGGCTCAGATACGAGGACCTGGCTGCATCACCCGAAGAAAAAACACGCGAAATATGTGCGTTTCTGGGCATTGACTTCCACCCTTCGCAATTGGAATACCGCACAAAACTGGAGAACGCCAAAAGCCGTGCAGCCGATTACCAGCTGCGCAACCATCAAAGCCTGATGAAACCGGTGAATACCGGCAGAATTGCCATCTGGAAAGATTCACTTACACCTGCAGAAATTAAAACCATGGATATGGTTACCGGAAAAAACGCCGCCGAACATGGTTATGAAAGGGAATACAAGGGTTTTTCTCCGTTTTTGTGGGTTAAATCTCTGCCTGTGCTCATTTATGCCCGGCTGATGAACACTGCAATGCGGGCGGGCAGTTTATTGCCTTACGGTATGGCAAGCTGGATGTTTTTAAAACTTCAGGTGTTCTATAAAATCTACCGGAAAATGAACCCGGGGAGCGAAAGTAAAAAATAACCTTCCGGATTTCTAAAATTTACTTCTGAGTCAATAAGAATACCTTACTTAAAGGCAAGGGGGAGAGAATGCCTTCAGCAGACAGCTGTCTTCAAAATTAACTGCCGACAGTTCTGCCCCTGAACCGGTCCACCATTTTATTCCAGGAAAAGGCGTATAGCAGAATCAGCAGATAATCAGTTAATTTCAGATAGATTGAGCGTTTCCCCGAATTCCATTCCAGGTTTCTGTTTAATCCATCAGGCTGGTCGTTAATGAGATGCTCGAGAACAATACGGCCATAGTTGTGGTTGGTGCCATACACCCAATAAGCAGCTTTGGGGTTTCGGGTTCGGCGCAGGGTGCGAAACATCATTTTTCTGATGTTGTCTTTGTTGTACATGCTGAACCAAATGTCCTTCATGGTGGTTTCCAGCTCATCGCGGCTCATTTTTGATGTTCCCATGGTAGCATGCATAAAGTGATAGAACCTCCAGTCAGAAGGGTAATTATTCAGAACTATCTGCTTTCCGGCTTTCATTCTTTCATAAAGGCCGGTTCCGGGCAACGGGGTCATAATACTTGACTGAATGGCATCAATTCCGCTGTTCAGGATAAAGTCGCGGCGGGCATACAGTTCTTCTGGTCCATCGCTCTCCATACCAAAAATCATGGCTCCGAGCACAGCAATTCCGTGCCGGTGAATTCTTTTGATGGCTGTTTTGTAGGAATCAACTCCGCGGTTCAGGTTCAGCTTCTTTTTGGCATCCTTTAGTGCCTGTGGGTTTTCGGCTTCAATTCCAAGCAATATCAGCTGGCAACCACTTCTGGCAGCCCAGTAGAGTACTTCTTCGTCATCGGCAAAATTTAGTGAAGCCTGCCCAAACCAAAGTTTATTAAGTTTACGGTCAACCATGCCCTTAAACAAGCTGATGGCTCTTTCTCTGCCGGCTTTGTTGTTATTCACCAGATGGTCATCCACTATAAAAAGCAATGGTCTCCGGCATTCTTCCAGTTCATTGAGCACCTCTTCCACTTCGCGTTCGCGGTATTGTTTTCCGCAAAGCATGGTAACCGAACAAAAATCGCAACCCATCGGGCATCCCCTGGAGGTTTGAATAAGATCGCTTACGTAAGGATATTTGAAAATTTCGCGTCTGACCTTAGGGATGTTATCTGAAGAAACAATACCTCCTGTATACAACCTGGCAGGATTATTTGCCTCAAAATCTTTCAGGAATTTTACCCAGGCAATTTCTGCTTCGCCTGTAATTACAGTATCCACATAATTTAATGCTTCTTCATGCATAACACTTGCATGTACACCACCCATAACAGTATACACACCCTGTTCCCTGAAAAGAGTTGCTACTTCATATGCCCTGGGAGCATTGGCAGTAAAGGCTGTGATACCAACCAGATCGGCTTCGCGAAAATGTGCTTCTTCAAAACTTTCATCAATCAGCTCTATATCCCAGCAGGCGGGAGTTAAGGCAGCAATCACCCCCAATCCAAGGGGCATATAACTGGTGCTGGGATCACCGGTAAATCCAGCCGAATGCCGGCTGATGGGGTTTACCAGGATCAATTTTCGGCGGGGGGAAGTCAACGTAATGTCCTGATTAATTAATTTTTGCAAGTATAAGCATATCTTATTCATGTTCGCAACTCTTGCAAAATGAAAAAAAACCGGAGTGCAAACAAATCTTTTTAACTTTGCCCGGTAAATTACATCTGCATGAAAATTGACGACTTTATTACCAGAATTGAAGAAGAATTTGACGATTTAACTCCGGGCACCTTAAAACCCGAAAGTATCTTCAGGGAGGTTTTTGAATGGAACTCCATCAATGCGCTTATTCTCATTGCTATGGTTAAAACGGAATATGATGTTGCCATCAATGCCGAAGACATCGCCAACTCAAAAACCGTAGAGGATATTTTTAAAATTGTTGAATCAAGGGTTGCCTGATTTATCTGGCAGGCTGTCTTCTTCTGGCTGCTGATATAAAAGTATTACGCTTGTTGTGCAACCCACTTGCACTCATTATAGCTAACGTAGATTTTCTCCTTCTTCGGCCATTTTTTGAATGCTCATATCTTCGAAAAACAGATACGGAGGCCACTCAAATCCAAACAGAGATTTAGTTTTATCGGTCAGTTCCATGGCCTTAAGCGAGTCTATTCCGTAAGCAGATATAGGTAAATCCGCATTTACCTCTTCGCCCTGATTTAATTCAACAGAAACCCATTTCACAAGAAAATCGAGCACAGAAGTGCTTTCTTCAGTATTTTCAGAATAATAACCGGGATTTACTGAAGAAATATACTCGGCCAGTATCTCAAATTCATTGTTGAAAAGCGCATTTTTAATGGCTTTACGCATGAGTTTGCCGCTAGAGGTTTTAAACAGGCTGCCTGTTTTTACCAAACAAACCCGGTAGGGCTGTATTTCAAACTCGCCGGCAACATCCTGAATTATAAACCTGATAATTTCTTCGGTATTGGGTTTCCGCAGGAAAGTCCTTTCCAGTTCTGCAACAATAACCAATTGTTCGCTGCCATGGTAATCGGCTGAAAATGCTGCACAATAAGATTTCCTTATTGATTTGTGACTTCTGCCGGCCACTTCTTCAATATCGTGCGGGTAATAATTGCGGCCCCTGATGATGATAAGGTCTTTCAGCCTTCCTGTTACATACAATTCGCCATCATAGATAAATCCCAGATCACCGGTGCGAAGCCAGGCAAGTTCGCTGTTGCTGAGCCTTGCTTTGAATAATTCGCCGGTAAGTTGTTCGTTATTCCAGTAACCGGCCGCAACCGATAAACCGTTCACCCAGATTTCACCAACTTCGCCGGATTTCGATTCCAGAAGAGTCTCAGGATTAACAATTTTAATTAGTGTGTCTCCTTCAGGCACTCCCACACTTACAATTCTAAGTGATTCATTACTTCCATCCTCAACCGGAACTGCAAGATTTTTGCTGAGAGACGGCCCGTCCACCTGCAGATATAACCGCTTATGTTTAACACCAAGCACTGCAATAGATAAGGTAGTTTCTGCCATTCCGTAGCCGGGAAATATGGTGCCCGGTTTTAATCCGCATACTTTAAACTCATCGTAAAAGCGGTTGAGAGTTTCGGCTCTTACAGGTTCGGCTCCGTTAAAAATCATCTGCAACGATGACAAATCAATTTCAGATTTTTCTGTTTCAGAAATTTTATCCGAACACAACTCGAATGAAAAATTAGGCCCCCCGGTGAGTGTAGCCTTGAAATTACTGATGGCATTCAGCCAGTTTACAGGCTTTGCCACAAAATTTACCGGCGACATAAATACGGCATGATATCCGGCATAAACAGGTTGTAACACACCCAAAACCAGGCCCATATCATGAAACTGAGGCAGCCACAACACAGAACATGTACCGCCCGATGTGTGAAAATGCCGGTGAAGGTTGTATGAGTTCACCATAATGTTCAGATGGCTTACCATAACGCCCTTGGGATTTCCGGTGGAACCGGAGGTGTATTGAAGAAAAGCCAGTGATTCAGGTTCCGGCGTATTTTCAACGCTCCTTTCTCCTGACTCAGAAATTCCATCGGTGATAATCCAGGGAATCTTATTAAGCAGGGAATCTTCGTTAAAATTGCGTTCCAGGTCGCGGGCAATGGCTTCAGTGGCCAAAATCGCGGCAGGCTGGCAATCGTTTACCATGGCATGTATGCGCCCGAGTGAACGGTTTTTACGCGGAGGGTAAGCCGGAACAGCCACAATACCGGCTTGCAGGCAGGCAAAAAAGGCTTTTACAAAATCTAATCCGGCAGGGTAAAACATCAAAACCCTGCTTCCTTGCAGGTTTTTCGACATCAGGTAACCGGCCAGGTTCATTACACTTTGATGAAGCTGCCCGAATGTTACAGATTCTGACTCTCCGATGCCATTGTGCAGGTAGGTAAAAGCCTTTCTTTCAGGATGTAAGGCAGCCCGTTGACTTAATATCTCCGAAATGGTAAACCGCTCCTCAGTTACCTGAAGCCCTCCTGGAACCGGAAATCTTTCTGCTAATAATAAATCCATCGCTGCCACTTAAAAACCAAATGAACTGCAAAATTAGAAAAATACTGCCCTGTTCCGTTTTATAAAAAAGTCTGCCGGCTGATTGAATGGAAATTATATCCGAAACCGAATGACTGGCCAAACCATGAGCCGTTTTTTAAAACAGCATTTAAACGAAAGACAGGAGATGGCGTTATGTGTGAAATATCAGGTGTTATTCATTGAAATTTCAGTTTTGGGAAGCATTATCAAAAAATAAAGTATTTTTGTGTGATTGCCTGATTGAATCACTTTCACTAATTATCAGGACAATACAAGGAATTATGGCTCTTTTTGAGATTCACGACATTCGTATTGCAGGGATTTCGGCCTGTGTACCCAAAAAAACGCTTTCTAACCACGATTACAAGTGGATAAAAGTCAAGGAACGCGAACAACTGATTAAAACCATTGGCGTTGAAACCAGACATGTAGCTGAGGCCGGACAAACCACCTCTGACCTGTGCTTTCAGGCAGCTGAACAATTGCTGGGCAAACTTGCTTGGGAGCGCAGCGAAATCAATCTGCTGGTTTTTGTTTCACAAAGCCGCGATTACATCATCCCTTCCACTTCCACCATTTTGCAGGACAGGCTTAAACTGCCCAAAAGCTGCATGGCTATTGATATAAATCTGGGTTGTTCGGGTTATGTTTACGGCCTTTCGGTCATCAGCAGCATGATGAAAGCCGCAGGAACCGCCAAAGCGCTGCTGCTGGTGGGCGATTTGTCGAATGTTACCTCTTCCTACCGCGACAAGAGTACCTATCCCCTGTTTGGTGATGCAGGAACTGCCACCGCACTTGAACTCAAACCCGGGCATGCTCCCATGCAGTTTAATCTGCAAAGCGACGGCAGCGGATATGAAGCCATTATTATTTACGATGGTGGTGTAAGAAACCTGGCCGGAAAACACTCTTTTGCCACCAAAAAGTACGGCGATGGAATTTACCGCAACCGGCTTCAAATTGCATTAAACGGCATAGATGTGTTTAATTTCTCGCTTCGCGAAGTGGTGCCAAACATCAAAACTACCTTAAAACATTTTGGCCGGGAGCTCAGTGAGTTTGATTTTCTGCTGTTTCATCAGGCCAACCGGCTGATTAATGAAACCCTGAGAAAAATGCTGAAAACCGATCCCGAACGTGTGCCCTATTCACTGCGCGACTTCGGAAATACCAGCTGTGCTTCCATTCCGCTTACTATGGTAACTCAAATCAGGGAAAACCTGCAAAATAAACCTCAGAAACTGCTGTTGTCAGCATTCGGCATCGGGCTATCGTGGGGTACAGTACTGATGGAAACCGATGGATTGGTGGTGCCTGAAATTACCATTCTGGGAGAAGGAAATGAAAACGAAAATCAGCCTGAATAAAAATTTACAGGCTCAAAAATTTACCAATGAACGCATTTAACCTTGCAGGAAAAACCATTCTCGTTACCGGAGCTTCATCGGGACTTGGCCGCCAAACGGCCATAACCGCCAGTGAATACGGGGCAACAGTGGTTATTACCGGCCGCGATACAAACCGGCTCAACGAAACCTTTGCTGCCCTAAGGGGCGAAGGGCATCAGCAGTTTGCTGCCGACCTTACCATACAGGCCGACATTGACCGGCTTGTCGCAAACCTGCCTCTGCTGAATGGTGTAGTTTACAGTACCGGTATTTCTGACCTTTCGCCAGCCAGATTTATATCTTCCGAAACCATTGCCAAAACCTTCCGAATCAGTTTTGATGCCTCGGTATTGCTAACTGCCGCCTTGCTCGGAAAGAAAAAACTTGCTAAAAATCAGTGTTCGCTGGTTTTTATCTCTTCCATTTCAACCCGGTATCCTTTTGTGGGCGGGGCCATGTACATCAGTGCTAAAGCCGCGCTTGAGGCTTATGCCCGTGTTCTGGCTCTTGAACTAGCGCCCAAAGGCATCAGGGTAAATTGTGTTGCCCCGGCTTTTGTTCGAACACCCATGCTCGACGAAACAGCCACCAATTATTCGCAGGAAGCGGTAAATATGATTGAAGCCAGGCAAATACTCGGCCTCGGCGACCCCGAAGACGTTGCCAACTCCATAGTATATTACCTTGCCGATGCCTCAAAATGGGTAAGCGCCACCAGTCTGATTCTGGGCGGAGGGTAAATGCATCGTATCCGGTATGGCTTGACTTTCAAGGGGTTTGCCTGGATACAAAGCAGAAATTAAAGTATACAGTAACCAGATTCTCGTTATGCCCGATTATTCGATAGTTGTACCGGTTTTTAACAGCAGTGAATCGCTGGCTTTGCTTTTCGAAAGAATTGACAAAACCATGCTTTCGCTGAATAAATCGTACAGATTGATTTTTGTTGACGATGGCAGCTCCGACAAAAGCTGGGAGGTTATAAGCAACCTTTGTGGTTCCTTTCCTGAGAAGGTTACCGGGCTGAGGCTTGCCCGAAATTTCGGGCAGCACAACGCTACCCTCTGCGGTATTGCTCAGGCTGAAGGTGAATTTGTGATTACCCTCGACGACGATTTGCAAAATCCTCCCGAAGAAATTAGTAAACTGATTGCTGCCATGCACCAGGCCAAAGCCGATCTGGTTTATGGAATTCCTGAAGACAAACAGCATTCGGCTATGCGCAATGCCGGTAGCAGCGTGATTAAAAAAAGCTCCAAAGGATTGTTCAACAATAAGGGCGAAGGGTCATCATTCAGGCTGATGACTTCAAAACTCGCCAAAAACCTGCTGAATCACCAGATAAACTTCATATACTTAGATGAAATTTTTAACTGGTACACCTCATATATTGCTTTTGTAAGCGTAGAGCACCACAAAAGGCCTTATCAGCAATCGGGTTATTCATCGCGTTCCCTGTTATCGCTGCTTACCAATCTGGTGATTTATTATACAGCCATACCGCTGAAACTCATGGTTTACGGGGGACTGGTTTCATCAGTCATAAGCTTTGTTATAGGGGTAGTTTTTATCTATCGGAAAATTGTATCGGATGTACCTTTAGGCTTCACAGCGCTCATTGTTGCCGTTTTATTTTCAACCAGTGTAATTCTGCTGTCTTTGGGAGTAATTGGTGAATACCTGAGCCGGATTTACAGGGTACAAAACCGCAAACCTCCCTATTCCATTCGCGAAACACTCTGAACAGAATCATCATGACTGTATGGACGAAACTGATACTAATCCTTATTATCCTGCATCTGCTGCTGGGCTTTGGCTGGCTGGTTTATAAACTCAGCCCGCGAAAAAAAGACAAAAATGAAGCAGAATAGTGAAGTAAGGCCTGTAATCCGGTTATCACTTACGGTGCAGGATCGTTTGCTGGAAATAGCAGGCTGGTTGTTTTTGATTCTTCAGTGGTTGGTTGTGTTGTATTATTATTCTGGTTTACCTGAACTGATACCCGCACATTTTAACATTCAGGGACAGCCCGATGATACCGGACATAAAAACATGCTCTTTTTCCTGCCGGCAATCAGCCTGGTGTTGTATACAGGAATGACCATCCTGAACAAATACCCCCACATATTCAATTATCCCGGAAAAATTACTCCTCAAAATGCAGAAAGACAGTACCTTATTGCTACCCGGCTGATCCGTTACCTTAAGTTTTTGGTTGTCCTCACTTTTTTTGCCATTACCCTCAGCATAATATTCACAGCAAAGAATATCAGCACAGGATTGGGGTCCTGGTTTCTGCCTGTTTTCTTAATGCTGATCTACATTCCACTGTTTGCGGCAATCCGCAAAATATTCAGGGCCGGATAGCTTCAGAAATCTGATAAGCAACTCCAAAGGATTGCCTACATCAGATTTTTGCACAAAATATCAGCTACAAACTATTGTCCGGGTAAATTTTCTGGAAGATAACTTCTCTTAACCGGTTTATCGGTCATTTCAAACCTCAGCTCACCGCCGGCCATAATGTCCTCATGCTTGATATAGAGGTGATTGTATGGTTTTCCGTTGAGAAACATCCGTTTAACATAGATATTCTTTTTGCTGAGGCCTGAAGCCCTGATGGTAAATTGTTTCCCGTTTTCAAGGTTGATGCAGGCTTCGGAAACTGAGGGGCTGCCCAATACGTATTCAGCATTTCCGGGAGCGACCGGATAAAATCCCAAAGCACTGAAAATATACCAGGCCGACATCTGTCCGCAATCATCATTCCCGGGCAAACCTCCCGGGCCCGGTGCATAAAGTTCATCCATAATCTGATGCACCCTTTGCTGGGTTTTCCAGGGCGAAGCGGCATAAGCATACAAATACGGAACATGATGACTGGGCTCATTTCCGTGAACATAATTGCCAATAATCCCGCGTTTGTCAATGTCTTCAGATTCTGCTATATGGTGCTCATCCAGGGTCATATTAAACAGCGAATCGAGGTGAGCGGTAAAGGCTGCTTTTCCTCCTGCCCATTCAATAAGTTGTGCAGGATTGTGAGGTACATACAGAGAATAATTCCATGCATTGCCTTCAATAAATCCCTGACCCTCTGTCTTGAGCGGATCAAAGTTCTTTTGCCAGCTTCCATCTGAAAGTCTTGGCCGCATAAATCCCGACTTTATATCATATATGTTTTTGTAGTTCTCTGCCCTGCGGGCATAAACAGCAGCCAATCCCCGGTTGCCGGCTTTTTCGGCCATTTTCATAATACACCAGTCGTCATACGCATATTCCAGAGTTTTGGATGCAGAATTGCTTCCCAGATCTGCAGGAACATAGCCATATTTCATATAATCGCCAATGCCATCGTACAAAGCATAGGTTGAACTGGCTTCCACGGCAGCAAGTGCTTCATCAGCATCACAGCCGGCAATGCCTTTTACATAAGCATCAGCAATCACTGACACGGCATGATAACCAATCATACACCAGTTTTCGTTGGCATGATGAGACCAAACCGGAAGTATGCCATGCACACTTTGGCGGCGGTGCGCAAGCATGGAACTGATCATGTGCGAAGTACGCTCCTGCTGAAGAATGGTAAACAACGGATGCAGCGCCCTGTAAGTATCCCAAAGTGAGAATGTTGTGTAGTTGACGAACCCTTTGGCCTTATGTATGTTCTGATCAATGCCCCGGTAATTGCTGTTAACATCCATGTACACGGTTGGCGATAAGAATGCATGGTATAACCTGGTATAAAAATTCTTTTTTACAGTTTCTGATGCCGTAATCTGAACCCTGCTTAATTCCCGGTTCCAGGCTTCTTCAGCTGCTGAGCGGGTTTTGTCAAAATCAAAATGTGGCACCTCTGCTTTAAGATTCAGAAGAGCTCCGTTTGTGCTCACCGATGACAACGCAACTTTTACCTTAAGCTGCTCATTTTCAGTCATATCAAACCTGAACCAGGCGGTGATATCTGTTCCTGCCATTTCGGGGAAGTTTTCCTTTTCGTTAAACTTACGGTAAAAACCTCTGTAGATAATCTCTTCGTCGCTGCCATAGCCATAACTTTTCAGTGGTTTTGAAAAAACCATTGCAAAATATATGGTGCGTGTTCTGGCCCAGCCTCTGGTTTGCCGGTATCCGGTAATCAAAGTATCATTTTCTACTCTTATAAACTGCCAGATGTTCTTTCCGGGATAATTGTAAATTCCGGCAGTCATATCCAAAATCAGGTTTGACTCACCGGCTTGCTGATAAGAATAGCGATGAAATCCTACTCTTTCGGTAGCTGTTAATTCGGCGGTAATTCCATAATCGTCAAGCACAACCGAATAATAACCTGGAGATGCAGACTCCCGTTCATGCGAAAAGCGGCTTCGGTAACCACCATCAGGGTTTTTACTTGTTCCGGGGTTAAGCTTCAGCTTGCCTGTAGTTGGCATCAGCAGAAAATCGCCCAGATCGCTGTGACCGGTTCCTGAAAAATGGGTATGGCTGAATCCGCAAATAGTTGAATCATTGTATTGATATCCTGCGCAATAAGCATAAACATCCTTGTTGTAGCCCTTGCCTGTGGAATAGGGCACTGTATCGGTATCAGGACTTAGCTGCACCATGCCAAACGGCACAGTAGCCCCTGGATAGGTATGACCCATATGGTTGGTTCCGGTGAAGGGATCGGCGTAATCAACAGGTTGCTGGGCATGCAGCTCAAACACCAGCAGAGCTAATACAACTAATATCTTGCTTTTCATCTGAAGTAAACATTAAACCGCAAACTTACACAAATTATGTCTCAGCCGGGTTTTGGAACCGGGCCGGGATTCAGATTAAAATCAATTATTTTTTTGTGCAGAATCATACATTCAATACAATTATGTACATTTATACTTTATATATTTGTGTTCAGCAGACAAAATCAAACACTTACAAACCAAAAACTGCATTTATGGCCAGAGTCGTAGTACTGGGAGCAGGCATAGCAGGGCACACAGCTGCTGCATTTTTGCGAAAGAAGCTCAGCAAAAAACATGAAGTGGTAGTAGTTGCCCCGGCAGCTTATTATCAGTGGATACCTTCAAACATCTGGGTGGGCGTGGGCCGGATGACCATTGATCAGGTCAGGTTCAAGCTGGCGCCTCTCTACAAAAGATGGGGAATTGATTTCAGGCAGGCCAAAGCGGTAAGTATAAATCCTGAAGGTGAAGGAAGCAGCGAAAAACCTTTTGTTTCAATCGAATATACCAGTTCTGAGCAGAAAGGCAACACCGAAAAAATTGAATACGACTATCTGGTAAATGCAACCGGCCCCCGGCTGAACTTTGAAGCCACCGAGGGTCTTGGCCCCGGTAAACATACAGTTTCGGTTTGCTCCTACGACCACGCAGCCCATGCCTGGGAAGAGCTTCAGAAGTCGCTGGCAAAAATGGAAAAAGGTGAAAAACAGCGTTTTGTAATTGGCACCGGCCACCCCACAGCAACCTGCCAGGGAGCAGCATTTGAATACATTCTTAATGTAGCTTTTGAAATCAGGAAACGAAAGCTGGAACATCTGGCCGAAATCACCTGGCTCACCAACGAATACGAACTCGGCGATTTTGGTATGGGCGGAGCTCACATTAAGAGAGGCGGCTACATCACTTCCACCCGCGTTTTTGCCGAATCGTTTCTGGGCGAAAACAATATAAAATGGATCAAAAGAGCCGGAGTAAAGAAAGTTGAACCCGGAATTGTTCATTACGAAACCCTGGATGGCGACGAGAAGCAGATTGAATTTGATTTTTCTATGTTGATCCCCGGATTTGCCGGAGCAGGCCTTAAAGCCTTCGACCGCGATGGTGGCGATATAACCTCAAAACTTTTTGCTCCCAGCGGATTTATGAAAGTTGATGCCGACTACACCCCCAAACCTTTTGAAGAATGGAAAGCCTCTGACTGGCCCGAAACTTACCAAAGTCCGGCATATCCTAATATTTATGCTCCGGGGATTGCATTTGCTCCGCCACATCCCATCTCAAAACCCATGAACAGTAAAAACGGAACAGCCATATTCCCCTCTCCGCCACGCACCGGTATGCCTTCGGGGGTCATGGGAAAGATTGTGGCGCTGAACCTTATCAACGAAATAAAAACAGGAAAACAGACTTTCAAACACAAAGCCAGTATGGGACGAATGGGAGCCGCCTGCATTGTTTCAGCCGGATATGGTATGAGACGCGGAGCCGCTGCAACCATGACTGTTCATCCCATTGTGCCCGACTGGGAAAAATACCCCGAATTTGGCAGAAGCATCGGATATACCATGGGCGAAGCCGGACTCGCCGGACACTGGATGAAGTGGTTTATGCATTATATGTTTCTCCACAAAGCCAAAGGATACCCTTTCTGGTGGCTGCTTCCGGAATAAAAAGCCTTTTCTGAAACACTGCAATCCAAACAAATTACCCAAACCTCAAAAAAATGAAAAACAAAAATATACAGGCTTATACCGACGAATCCTATCCGCCATTCCCAACCAAAGCTACGCTTTTCTGGCGCAGGTTTATGCCATGGCAGCTCATCAGGTTTTTTGTACTGAACCTTAAAATTATAAGAATTGTGGTGGGAGGCCACTCTTAAAAAGTACTCTGCTTCTCTTCAAGAGGGAATCGGTTTCCGGGTAGTGTTAGTGCGCTTCCAGCCAATTGTTGCCGTGGCTCATTTCCACTTCTACCGGTATGCTGAGTTCTATTGCATTGCGCATCTGCAGGTAAATGACAGGCTGAACGGTTTCCAGTTCATCCTGATGAACATCAAAAACCAATTCGTCGTGTACCTGCATGATCATGCGTGAGCGAAGTTTCAGTTTTTCAAACTCCTGCTGTATGCGTATCATGGCAATTTTGATCATATCAGCAGAAGAGCCCTGAATGGGGGCATTGATGGCATTTCGTTCGGCGAAACCGCGTACCACAGCATTGTTGGAGTTAATATCGCGCAGATAGCGGCGGCGTTTCATGATGGTTTCCACATAGCCGTGCTCCCGGGCAAAAGCTATGGTGTTGTCCATATAACTTCTTATTCCTGAGAAACGATCAAAATACTGCGTAATGATGTCTGCAGCTTCCTTTCGGGGAATATTCAGCCTTTCTGACAAACCAAAAGCCGAAATTCCGTAAATGATCCCGAAGTTTACGGTTTTGGCATTGCGGCGCATTTCACGGGTAACTTCCTTCAAATCAACATTGTAAATTCTTGAAGCTGTAGCAGTATGTATGTCGAGCCCCTGCCTGAAGGCTTCCTGCATGGCTGTATCTCCGCTCATGTGCGCAATCAGGCGCAGTTCAATTTGAGAATAGTCGGCCGAAAGCAGTGTAAACTTCTCGCTTCGTGGAACAAAAGCCTTGCGTATTTCGCGGCCACGCTCTGTTCTGATGGGAATATTCTGCAGGTTGGGATTGTTTGAGCTTAGCCTTCCGGTTGAAGCAACTGCCTGATTGTAAGAGGTGTGTATTCTTCCGGTGCGCGGATTTACCAGCAAGGGCAGTGTATCTACATACGTTGATTTAAGTTTTGTAAGCGATCGGTAATCGAGTATCTGCTGAATGATGGGATGTTTGTTCACCAGCTTTTGCAAAATCTCTTCGCCTGTGCTGTACTGCTTGGTTTTGGTTTGCTTAGGGTTGTCAGATAGCTGCAGTTCGTCAAATAGAACTTCTCCCAGCTGACGAGGTGAGGCAATGTTAAAACTGCGGCCAGCCAGCTTGTAAATTTCCTGCTCTATTTCTGCTATCTCATTTTCCAACTGTGCCGAAAACTGATTCAGGTTATCACTGTCAATCTTTACCCCTTCGGCCTCCATGGCAGCAAGCACTTTTACAAGTGGCATTTCTATTTCATCAAACAATTTCCGGGTGCCGGTCTTTTCAAGCATAGGCTCCAGCACTGCGCGCAATTGCAGGGTAACATCAGCATCTTCGCAGGCATATTCCTTGAGCAACAAAGGGTCAACCGACCTCATGCTGAGCTGATTTTTTCCCTTCTTTCCGATAAGGCTTTCAATGGAAACCGGCTCATAACCCAGATAAGTACGCGACAAAAGATCCATGTTGTGACGCATATCCGGCTCGATAAGGTAATGTGCAATCATAGTATCGAACAAGGGGCCGTTCACCTGAATGTCATACCACCTGAGTACAGAAATATCGTATTTCATATTTTGCCCGGTTTTCGCAATGTTTTGATCGGCAAAAACGTCAGCAAAATCAGCCACCACTCCCTGAGCTTCAGCGTAATTTTCAGGAACCGGAACAAACCATGCCTCATATGGCTTAACCGCAAATGACATGCCTACCAGCTCTACATTGTTTGCATCGAGTCCGGTTGTTTCGGTGTCGAAACAGAACATGGGCGCCGATTTCAGAATATTGACCAACTCCTTCCTTTTATCTGCAGAATCAACCAGTATGTAGTTGTGTTCGGTTTGTGAAATGGTTTTATACTCATGTACCTCTTCAACTGGTTCTCCGGCAGCCGCAAACAAGTCGGGCTGGGCTGTAACCGGGCGGCTGGCTTTTTCGAGATCAGCAAATATTCTTTTGCCGAAGGTATTGAATTCCAATTCCGAAAAAAGTGTTTTTAGCGCCGGCACATCGGGGGGGGACAAAAGCAGGGCTTCGGGCTCAAAATCTATGGGTACATCAAGTATAATGGTGGCCAATTGTTTCGACATCAGTGCCTGCTCTCCATGTTCCATAACTTTCTGCCGCAACGTTGCTTTGGCAACCTTTGCTGCATTGGCCACCAGATTTTCAACTGAGTCAAACTCAGCAATCAGTGCACGGGCAGTCACCTCGCCTACTCCTGGAATTCCGGGGATATTGTCAGAAGCATCGCCCCAAAGTCCCAGCATATCAATTACCTGATCGGGCCTGCTTACCCCGAATTTTTCGCACACTTCTTTTACCCCCATCACTACAGGAGGTTCGCCTGGTTTGCCGGGCTTGTACTGAAGGATATTGGGACTTACCAATTGCCCGAAGTCCTTGTCGGGGGTCATCATAAACACCTGAAAACCCGCCTTCTCTGCTTTTTTGGCTAAGGTGCCTATTACATCGTCGGCTTCGTATCCATCCACAAAAAGTATGGGAATGTTGAAACCCTGCAACAACTGCATAATGTAAGGAATGGCCTTTGAAATGTCTTCGGGCATGGCCTCACGGTTGGCTTTGTATTCGGTATAATCGGTATGCCGCACTGTGGGAGCGTGTGTATCGAATGCCACGCCAATGTGTGTAGGTTTTTCATTTTTGATAACATCGTACAACGAATTGGCAAAACCCAGCACTGCCGATGTATTCAGCCCTTTGGAGGTGATGCGCGGATTGCGGTTTAAAGCATAATATGCTCTGTAAATCAGAGCCATGGCATCGAGCAGGAATAATTTCCCTGTATGGTTTGTCATATTGTAAATGTGTTCAGTGGTGGATAATAGGCACTCAATCAGCAAAGATAATAAACCCTGCCGAAGTTTGGGGGTTCTTTTTGGAATGCTGGCTTGTTATGCGTTGCGGTCAATGGTGGTTATTGCAGTAAAAGGTATTTCAGGTTTATGATAACTTTACGACAACTCCAATATAACTACGTTTTAATTCCGTATCAACATCGTCCTTAAACGGACTTGATACGGACTTGGTACGGAGTTGGTACGGACTTGGTACGGAGTTGGTGATGATTTAACAACTTTCAATCCACTTTTATACTTGCTGCAGACGTGCTTCAGTTCAGGTTCAATTTAAGTTTTAATTTCAATAATTATAAGTTTCAGGGAATCAATTTAATGCAGTTTATCATCGTAGATTTTTGTAAAATAGCAAAATGAGTTACTACCAATATTTTTAACACTTTAACCCATCTGCAATTTATTTCTGCCAATTTTTTAACTTGACTGAACCCGCCCCCTATTTATTTTTAAGAGACTGCAATATATTTATTTTTGAACATGTCACTTACTGACTTAACATTACAATAAATTGCATTTTTGCCCGTTTCTGTTGTGTCCTTATATTAATAAAATCTACCTTATGAGAATCATCTTTGCCTTTGTATTATCGTGTTTTTGCAGTTTTTCCTATGCACAATCACTGGAATATGAAATTGCCGCCGGCTCAGGAATTACTTACATGGTAGAAAATGCCGACAAAACCATTGACATCAGCTATCATGCTCCGGTTACCATTGCCACCGGGCTAAAATATACACCTCAAAACTCTCACTTCGGGGTATTGCTGAGATATCAATACACCAATA
>JANJXJ010000096.1 GCA_024709105.1 Lentimicrobium sp.
AGAATATCCGACAACAACCCATAAATGTGGGATTTGTCAGAAGTTATTTCAGAATAATCGATTTTATTATTCCCGAAGGATATGAGGTTAAGAATATTGCTGACCTAAATATGAACTATTCAATGGAGGTAAATAATCGCATCAGTTGCAAATTTATTTCTGAAGCAAAACAGGAAGGAAATAAGATCAGAATAATCATTGATGAGTATTATTCAGAGTCCAATTATCCGGTAGAAAAATATGAAGAATTCAGAAAAGTGATTAATGCTGCGGCTGATTTTAACAAAAAAAACCTACTTCTGAGCAAGAAATAACAAGAGTACAACGGTAAAAAATTAAATCAAGATTTTATTCTGACTTTTTTATCTCCAGACAATCAGTTTTAAAACTGTATGTCTGGAGATAAAATTTTATACAAAATGCAATTAGAGAAACATGTAATTTTTGAAATTATTAAACGCACCTTTCGTGTTAATTTAGCATAATAAAGATTTTTAGCTTTAAAAAACAGCATTTCAAATAAAGCCAAAGCAGAATCAGTAACCAGGACAAAATCTTGTATTCTATTGCTTTCACTGTAAACTTTAACTTACTTATCTCTATTAATTAATAAATTAATTTAAAGAAAATCTTACCTTTATACGGAATAAAACAACAGTTTAAAAAATGAATTCTTTTAAGAAAGTGATGATTTACAGCACCATAACTGCTGCTTTCATATTTCTGATCAGGCTGGAATGCCCTGGACAAAATCAAAACCTTTCTTCAGGAGTAGTTTTCGACGGTGAACCATACCTTGCTGTAAATCCGTATAATCCTCAGCATATGGTAGTTGCCTGGATGGGGTATACATTTATGCAAAAAATCACAATAAAAACACGGGTCAGCCTTGACGGTGGATTAAGCTGGAGCCCGCTGCAAAGTATACCTCATCAGAACAATATTTACACTTCAGCAGATCCTTCAATTGATTTTGACCACCTGGGGCGGGTGTACTTAAGCTACATTGATTATGATCCGGCATTTTCCTCAGGTTATGTTTTTCTGCGAAGGTCAGATGATGGAGGTATCAGCTGGAGCTCTCCTGTTACTGCCATTGCATGGGATTCTGATCCCGGGCGATATCCCATTGACCGTCCATGGCTCAGTATTGACAGAAATGCCGGTAATCAGCAAGGCAATATCTACATTACCACTATGAATGCCAAAGCTGCCGGCGCTCCCCCATACCATCCTTATTTCGTTAAGTCAGTTGATATGGGAGAATCTTTTGAACCCTACCGATACCTTGACACAGCCGGATGGTTATCCGGCCCGTTCATTCCAAAACCTATGCCTGCGCCTGCAATCGGTGCAAACGGAGATTTTTATGCCGTTTACCCAAGTTACGTGTTATCGCAAAATTTTCAGCCTCAGTATATACTGGCTTCGAGCAGTGATGCTGGCAACAGCTTTGAATACCAAACCCTTTTTGCTTCGGCATCTTCAGTTGCAGTAAGCGACACCTCTGCCAAAAAGGGATATCTGCTGCGTGCTGATCCTTCCGATCCTTCTCACCTTGTCTTTTTTCACCTGAGCAACGAAAACGGAGATGCAGATATATACTTCAGAGAATCCTTCGATTACGGACAGAACTGGAGTGAAGGCCGTCGCATCAACGATGACCCGCCGGGAAACGGCCGGATGCAGGATCTGGTTTGGGCCGATTTTGATTCAGATGGTGATCTGGCAGTTGCCTGGCGCGACCGCCGCAATGCTGCGGATACAGGCTATGCTGCCTCCTACGAGATATTTGCTGCCGTCAGGCTAAAGAATACCTCAGATTTCCTGCCCAACTTCAGGCTTACCAATTCTATTGTTGCCTTTGATGATGTCCTGTTTCAGAATGGTAATGACTTTATGTGTTTAAATCTTTCAAACGACACAATATCAGCTGTTTGGGGTGACACCCGCGATGGCAGACTTAACATCTGGTTTCAGAGGGCAAGCCTTTCAGGAACCTTATTAAACAGAAAAAACCTTGATGGCTCAGCACTGCCTGCCATTGAAATAACTTTCCCGACAGCAAGCCTTATGCAAGTTAACTCCGAAAGCTTCAATGAATTTATACTGCTGGACACCAGAGGTAAAGAATGTATAAAAAAAACAGGTTTAAATGGAAGAAATTCACTGACTATAAACACGTCAGCACTGAAAACCGGGGTTTATATTGTTCAGATTATGGGGGCATATGGCAAGGTTTCATCAAAAGTATTTATTCGCTGAAAAAGCAAAATTCTGTAAAAACTTTAATGATGAAGATATTTAAAACCAGAAAAGGGACAAAGATTTACAAATTGCTTGGAGGAAGAAGCAACATCTTTCTGGTAGATACCGGAGAACAGAAACTTATGATTGACAGCTCGCACCGGTTGTATGCTTCAATTATCCGCAGCAGACTCAGGAAATTAAGCATCAATCACATTGATTATCTTATACTTACACATACACATTTCGATCACACAGGAAATGCTGCACTTATTCGGAATGAATTTGGTGCAAAAACAGCTGTACATCATTCCGAGGCAGATTATTTGCGAAATGGCAGAAGTCCGCTGCCCAGAGGAGTAAACGCTTCCTCGAGGTGGATATTAAAACATCTGGGACCCATAGTTGTCGGCACACCTGTGTGCAATCCATGCCCGGCAGATATTTTATTAAATAATGGCGACATATTTCCTGATAAGAATTCATCTGTCAGCATACTTCATTCACCTGGTCATTCAGAAGGCTCAGTTTGCATAATAATAGACGATGAATTTTGCATTGCAGGAGATACCGTTTTTGGAATTTTTCCATGGAGCAGCTTTCCACCATTTGCTGATGATGTTGAATTGCTTGAAGAAAGCAGAAAAAAACTGGCAGAAACTCACTGCCACACTTTTCTGCCTGCCCACGGAAGAGCTGTCAGCCGGAAACTTTTGCTTAAATCAAACAAGGATTAATTCATTTATAAGCAAATAATAGCTTGAGTTAACAAATCATTATGACTTATTTTAACCACTGAAATGGCGAATAAACAATAAACAGACCGGCAAGATTCCTGTAAAGATAACCTGTCTGCAACATTTTGATTGATCAAAACCGGGAAAATGTATAAGGTAAAAATCCCGTATTGTGGAAAATTATACACAATAATAAAAACGGCATTGACACATATATCGCTGCTAATCAGTTTATTATAAATTAAACCAAATTATGGCAGATATTTTGTCCAGATCAGTATGTCTAAAAACCGACTCTTATGAAAAGATTGATGATTTTACTGATTGCACTGCCTTTTATTTTGGCATCATGCGAAAACAAGAAACAAACCGAACAGATCAATCAGCTTCAGGCTGAACAACAAAGGTTATACAGTGAATCGGTTGCCAAAGATTCACTTATCAACGACTTTCTGTTAACCATGAATGAGATACAGGCCAACCTTGCCGAGATTAAAACCAGGGAAAAGCTGATCAGCAATAAAACAACACAGGGAAGCGAACTGAATAAAACAACCCGAGAACTGATCAATGAAGACATCAGACTCATTAATGAACTGATGCAGGAAAACAAGCTTAAGATTTCATCCCTGAACCGGAAACTCAAGGAATCAAATCTGAAAATCACTGAGTTTGAAAACATGGTTGCAATAGCCAATATTCAATTGGCTGAAAAAGACGTTGAAATCACCAGGCTAAAAGAAGAGTTAACGGGATTAAACTTTTCTATTTCAGTCCTTAACGATACCATTTCTCAAATCAGAGACAGAAACCGTAACCTTAATAATGTAATTGCTGACAAAACCAATGAGATGAATGAGGCCCGTTTTCTGGTTGGAGATAAAAAAGAGCTGATTGAAAAGAATATTCTGAATAAACAGGGCGGTTTCCTTGGACTGGGCCGCACTCAGAAACTTGCCGGAGATGTTGACATGAATGAATTTACCAAAGTTGACATCCGCAATCTGACCTCTATTCCCCTTGACGTAAAAAAAGCCACCCTTATGACCACACACCCGGCTGGTTCTTACGAACTCATTGTGGTTGACAAGATTGTAAAGGAGCTGGCAATCAAGGATTATGCACAGTTCTGGCAAAAGTCAAGGATACTGGTAATCTCCACTGAAGAATAATCCCGCAAAGTTCAGAAATTCCTCGTCGGACAGGAAAGAATGAACTTTAAGCCGCCTGACAATTGTCGGAGCGGCTTTTTTTTCTGCAGAGCAATTCATTCTTTCCCTCAACCAGCATGTATGCTGTTATTGACTATTTCAGTGAAAATGTGTAGGTTTGCAAATAACATTAAAATGAAAAAACCTGCAATACATGAGCGAATAAAAGGCAAAGTCTTTACAGGCTTTGTAATTTTGCTTGCATTGGTTTTTGCCGCAATTTTTATCACCATCAGGCTTGCGTCCCAGCTTTCGCCTCCCGATGCTGGTGTTTCTCAGTCAGTTACAAAACTCTCTTTAGTAAGTAACATGCTTTCATCACTTATTGATGCTGATGGGCAGGCCAGAGCATACATATCAACAGGTCAAAAAAAGTATTTGTACAATTACCGCCGCCACGAGAAAGAAATCAGGCAACTCACCGATTCTTTAAAGAGCCTTAGCATAGAAAACAGCGATCAGTACGAAAGAATGATGGTTGTTGACAGTTTGCTCGACCTAAAGAAACGCGCATTGGACTCTTATCTGCGACATCGGAGTTCATCGGAGCTGAACATAATCAGTCCCGAAAGGCTCCAAAATATTGTTGACCGGTTTTCAGATACCATTGGGGTAACAACAAAAACACCGGGAGCCCAGCCTATGGCAGATGAGGAACCCACGCAGAATACAGAAACGGCCAGGCGTAGTAATTTTCTGAAAAGATTATGGTCGAATCTCACAGGTAAAACATCAAAAAGTGACAGCCTGGCCAAGCCCGACCGGCAACAGAATTTGCCCGATACCATACTCACTTATACCACCATCAACGACACAGCTATTGAGTCCATCAGGCAGCAACTCGAAAGAATGGGTAAAGAAGAGCGCATTGAAAGGCAGTTGGCAATGGAGAGGGAGCTAATGTTATTGCGTACCGATCAGATCATTCTTGATGAAATAAGAAATGTGCTTATCCTTTTCGAACAGGAGGAGCTCAACAGAGCCATACAGGGTGCTGAGAATTCAAACGAAGTACTCCGAAAATTATGGAATACCGCGCTGGCGTCGGCTCTAATCGGCATAATTACAATTCTGGTTTTTGTAATTCTTATCTGGAAAGACCTGGCAAGAAGTGCTTTTTATCGAAAAAAGCTTGAAGAAGCCAGACTGCTTGCAGAAAAGCTGCTTAAGGTAAAAGAGATGTTTCTTGCAAATATGAGCCACGAAATCAGAACTCCGATTACAAGTATCATAGGCTTTTCAGAGCAAATGAAGAATACCCGGCTCAGTAAAGAACAGCACAAATACATGAATTACATCAATTCATCGTCAGAGCATTTGCTTCGGCTTATTGATGATTTGCTGGATTTCAGCCGTATAGAAAGTGGTAACCTTCAACTGGAAAACAGGCCTTTTAATATTAAGTCACTGTTCTACGAGGCATTCCAGACACTTCAGGCCAAAGCCTCGCAAAAGGGATTGGAAATGAAATTTGATTTCCGCGCAAATGCCGGAATCAATGTGCTGGGAGATGACCTCAGGATCAGACAGATTATCTTTAACTTACTGAATAACAGCATAAAATTTACACATAAAGGAAGCATAATTCTTTTTTGTGATGCAAATTGCTCGGATGATGATGTACATTTAATATTCAGTGTCAGCGATACCGGAATAGGTATACCTCCTGAAAAGCAGCAGGATATGTTCAGGGAATTTACCCAGTCAGACCCGGGCATTACCCGAAAGTACGGTGGATCAGGATTAGGGCTTGCAATTTGCCGGAGGCTCACAGATATGATGGGAGGCGAAATCTCGCTTGGCAGTGTGCCCGGAGAAGGCACTACTATTAAAGTTTCACTTCCACTGAAAAAGTTTGAAGGTGAACATATTCCGGGAACACAAAGTTTAAAGAGCACTCTCCCCGATTTGGCTGGATTAAAAATACTGCTTGCTGAAGACGATGAAGCCACCCGGATACTCATCACTGAAAATCTGCTGGCTTGTGGTGCAACAGTTCTGGAAAATAGTAGCGGAACATCAGCCTGGTCGGCCTTTGAGGATGCTGATGGTGACATTGACCTGCTTATTTCCGACATACAGATGCCTGGTATGAGCGGACCGGAATTGGTAAAAAAAATATTGCAATGGTATTCAAATAACATTATAGAACCCTGCCCGGTTCTGGGCCTTACTGCTCATGCAACTCCTCAGGAAATTAAAAATCTGTCGGAAGCCGGTTTTACAGATTTGCTTCTAAAACCATTCAGGCAAGCCGGGCTCTTTGGAAAGATAAACCAGCTTCTCGATTTGCAAAACAGCCAGAATCCTGAAATACCATTACATCAAGCAGATTTAACAAATAGTGGTTTGAGTTTTGAAATCTTTAAAGAATTTGCCAATCACGATGAACAGGCTTTTCAAAAAATACTGGCATCTCTTGCTGACGCAATCAGGCTGGCCGCCGAAAATCTTACAACAGCATTACAAATAAATGATTA
This sequence comes from Lentimicrobium sp., assembly GCA_024709105.1. Classification (GTDB taxonomy): domain Bacteria; phylum Bacteroidota; class Bacteroidia; order Bacteroidales; family Lentimicrobiaceae; genus Lentimicrobium. The sequence continues at coordinate 6,676 of JANJXJ010000096.1, forward strand.
TATGATGATTGCAAATATTGCTCACCGAATACTTCCAAATATCCGAAACCTTGCTGCAGAACAAACTGCATTAAAACTCATGAATCTGGAGTCTTTAAGAAGCAATACTGCGCCAGACAATGCACTGATTAAGAAGGAAACCGATGAAACTGTAGCTGAGTTAATCTATATTGAGAAGGAACTGAGAAAACTGATTTAATTCCTGGAATTACTGAAGTGGAATATCATATTGCTTCATTTTATTATAGAGTGTTTTACGGTCAATATCCAAAAGTTTGGCTGCTTTTGATTTATTGAATCTTACTTTCTCTAAAGCAGCAAGGATAACTTCCCGCTCACTTTTTCTGGCAGACTCTCTGAGATTTAATTCTGCAGAAACTTCCGGCTCTGCTGAAGGAGTTTCAATTACCGCCTCTGCCACTATTTGAGATTTTGAAATTCCTGACTCTTTAATCAACTCGTCGGGCAAAGTTTCGGCCAATATAACATCTGAAGCTGATAATAAAACAGCCCTTTTGATGATATTCTTCAATTCCCTGAAATTACCCGGCCAGCCGTAAGCCCTGAAAATTTTAATTACCTCTTCAGAAAAAAGCGCAACTGATTTACCGAGTTCGGCGTTTGCCTGCTGAAGAAAATATCCGGCAAATAACAGCAAATCCTCCTGTCTTTCGCGCAGCGGGGGAACCTGAATGGCAAATTCATTGATGCGGTGGTAGAGGTCTTCTCTGAATTCGCCCCGGCTTACCGCCTGTTTTAAATCTTCGTTGGTGGCAGTAATAATGCGCACATCAACAGGAATCTCCACAGTTGAACCTATTCTTCTTATTTTTCTTTCCTGTATCGCTCTGAGCAATTGCACCTGAATTTCGTAGCTCAGATTTCCGATTTCATCCAAAAAAATAGTTCCGCCATTGGCTGCTTCGAATTGACCTTGTTTATCAGCTATAGCTCCGGTAAAGGAACCTTTGGTATGGCCAAAAAATTCACTGCCTGCCAAATCACGGGGAAGTGCACCGCAATCAATAGCAACAAAAGGCTTGTTACACCGGTCGCTTTGTTCATGAATGCGCCGGGCAACAAATTCTTTTCCTGTTCCGCTTTCACCAAGAATAAGTACCGACATTCCTGTAGGTGCCACCAGCCGGGTATGATCGTTTATACGGCGGGCTGCATTACTTTCTCCTTCAAGAAAGGTATCAGGTTGCTGCAGTTGACGGCCAGAAGTTTCAGTCTCGGCTGAACGCAATGCCCTTTTAACTGTTGCCAGTATTTCGTCAGGGTTAACAGGTTTGGTCACATAATCAAATGCTCCCATTTTCATGGCTTTTACAGCTGTCCTGATGTCGCCGTAACTGGTCATAAGCACAACCGGAACCCGCGACGATTCATTCTTAAGCAGTTTGAGCAATTCAAGTCCATCGTGGTCGGGCAGACGAAGATCAGTAAGAACCAGATCGGGCTGAAATTCAAGAAACTTTTTGCGGCCTTCATTATAAGAAAAGGACTGAGTGACTGTATACCCATGCTTTGAAAGCAGAGTTTCAAGCATCAGGCAAAACGTAACATCGTCATCAACAATCAGTACCTTACCCATGAGCAGACTTAAGTTTATTTACCGCAAAAATAAAAGATAAAACATCAACGCAAAAATATTGGTAAAAAGTATGACCAATATTTTATGAATTCCATTTTAACCCAGATGCTTTTTCAGCAGAATGAGAAGCTGTTCTTTGCGCAATGGTTTGGCAATATAATCTGAGCAACCGGCATTCAAAGCTTTTTCACGATCGCCTATGAGTGCGAGTGCAGATTGAGCAATTATAGGCAGGCCTGGTTTGATCTTGCGGATTATTTCAGAGGCCTCAAAGCCATCCATAACAGCCATCTTTAAATCCATAAGAATGACATCAACAGCTTGATTTGCTTTACAATAGTCTACAGCCTGCTGCCCATTGATCAGATGAACAAGATTCGGGCCGTAACCAGAAAGCATTCCTTTAATCAGTCTGAAGTTATACTCTTCATCTTCAGCAACCACAATAGTTTTCCCATTCAGGAACTCGCCATTAATTTCTTCTCTTTTATTATCGTTACCTGAAAACCTTCTTAATGATTGTTTAAAAGGTAATTCAATATAAAAAGTGCTGCCTATACCCGGTTCGCTTTCCAGCCAGATACGGCCTCCCATAAGTTCAATGTATGATTTAGAAATAGATAGCCCCAGCCCCGTGCCCCCGGTGTTCATGCTCAGGGCATGATTCACCTGCCGGAAACGGTCAAAAATAACATCGTGCATTTCAGGTGCAATTCCAAGACCAGTATCCTTTACAAACAGCTTAATGGCTTTATTATCAACGGAATAACCAACATGCACACTTCCAGAACTGGTAAACTTTATTCCGTTTGATATCAGGTTATTAAGAACCTGAGTTAGTTTCGTTTCGTCAGCTATAATTTCTGCAGAATCGTCAACCAGTCCAAAAGTATAATACAAATTAAGTCCCTTTTCAATGGCCTTACCATGGTGCTGCAAAACAGCCAATTGTATGGCTTTGTTAAGATTCATGTTGCTTTCGCGCAGTTTTTCCTGGCCGGCTTCCAGTGTGGCAATGCTCACAATATCGTTGATAATGGCCAGTAATTGATTACTGCAATCGTTTATAATTCCGAAATATTCTTCTACTTCCTTTGATGGCAGTCCGGGCTGTGTAATTAAAGCTGAAAAGCCAACAATGCCATTCATTGGTGTACGTATCTCATGACTGATATTATGTAAAAATGCAGTTTTCAATCGGTCACTTTCTTCAGCCTTTTCCTTGTTGGCAATAATCTCTGAAATCATATTGTACCGGTCGGTAATGTCAATTGCCAACACGAGTACTACTGTTTTTCCAAAGTAATTTCCTTTATAAAACCGAACTTCTTTAGGAAAAATCTCCCCATTGCTTCGTCTTCCCCAGAATTCAATCTGCTGAGGTTCTCCATGTAATGTTTTAGAGAGGATTGCAGATAAATTTATGTGATCATTTTTACCCGGAGTAGACAAAAATGCAGGTGTGTTACCTAAAAATGTTTCCTTAGGATACCCGTACATATTTACTGCACCCTGGTTAACATCCAGGAAAATACCATTTTCATCCTGAATATAAACAGCACCTGTAATTGAGTCAAATAATCCACGATAGCTTTCCTCGCTTTTAATCAGCTCACTTTTTACAAATCGCTGATGTAAGGCAACTGCCGCGACTTTAATAAATGCCTCAATAACTCCTTTATTTTTTAGTAGTCTGTTTTTGGGAAGTATAATAGTTACATCACCCAGGAGTATATCTTTACCTGCAAAACCCATCTCATAAATTTTACCAATTTGCAATAGGTTTTCAAGTGCAAAACATATGGGTCTGCTTAACGCACCATTAAGCATTTCATACAAATCTTTCCGGGTAGTGAGAGATTGAATGAGAACATCCTTTTTTCGGATCGGATCAATATAGGATTTCATTCCGATCGGATTCTGATTAATCAGACTCAGTGCCTTTTCGGTGAACTTGCCTAAGCCGGTAAGAGCGCGTAAAGTTGCCTCTTGAGTGGTTTCATCAAAGGAGGTTGCCATTACAATACAATCACCGGCTAATGTATGAACCTTATCTACAATGTATTTAAAGATGTCATCATTATCAGACATTTGCAAGAAATCCAGGGCACTTTCATTCAGGAAGTTTGTTTCTTTTTCGGCATCAACACGGCGGGTGATGTCGCGCCCGAAAACAACAAGTCCTTTCCTGCTGCCGTCTTCATTATATAATGGAACCTTAATTACATCAAAAACATGCTGAAACCCATGAATGTCGGGAGTAACTTCCTCAGTGCGGGATAAGGTTCCTGCCTGCCAGGCAACTTCATCAGACTTATTACAATTATTAAAGGCTTCTTTGTAGATATCATGAGTAAATTCGGCCAGTTCTGAATCAGATTTGAACCTGTAATCAACATCCTGAAGGTTATAAAGCCTTAATATACTTTCGTTTGCCTGCAACCATTTGCCATTTTCATCTTTAAAGCATATAGCATCGGGAGTTGAATTGATAAGTACCCGCAAACGTTCTTCGGTTTCAAGATGTCTTTTGACTTCTGACAAACGAAGTTCCTCGAGCCCCAGCGCAGCTGCAAAAATGTCCATTACATGGTAAAACGCATCATCGGGGATAAAGTCATTCTGAAAAACCAAACAAAGTGATCCTACGGCTTTGCCTTCGCAAAAAACAGCACGGCCAACATAAGTCTGTAAATTATATAGCTTTACATTTGGGTCTGTTTCATTGTAAATGGTTTCTGGCAACCTGCTGACATATAACGCATTTTCTGATCCATTTTTAATAACATCATAACAAAGGTGACCTTCGGGAGAGTCAACTTCTTTGTACCCCGGAGGAGTAGCCCACTGCCCGACAGAACATAACATTCCCTCTTCAAGCCGATTGTAGAGAGCACAAGTTGCTCCGTAAAACTGACCGAACAGGCTGGTTATAATATTTATATTCTGCCTGTAGTCTGAAGACAGGTTTTGCAAAGCACGGTAAAGAATCCCGGTATATTTTTCGAAACTAACAAAACTAACATCGGGCAGAGGGTTAACTTCAGCTGATTTTTGATTTTCAACTGATTCAAGTTCTGACCAAAGGTCCTTGATTAATGCCAGCAACTCCTGAGATTCCGGCGTTTTTTCATTTCCGGTTCCTTTTGCCAGCACTTCGCTCACCCTGAACTTTAAACTGTTCCTGTCTCCCATGATATTAAAGAGATTAATCCATAAACAAGTAAATCATCTTTGATCAATGACCAAAGAAGGCAATAATAAACACCTGATCAAGGCGCTGATTCCTTTAACTGATAAAAATGTTGATTAGCTTTCAAAACCGAAATTTACAAAAAAACAACTGAAATACAAAAACAATTATTTTTGCCGAAAATGTTTAGAACTTGAAATACCAAACCATAATTGCCGGTGCCGGTCCTGCTGGATTATTTGCCGGAGCAATGCTGAAAAACGGCCCTGCACTGATTCTTGAAAAAAAGGAGTTGCCAGGCAGAAAGTTAATGATTTCGGGTACAGGGCAATGCAATTTTACCCATGCAGGAAATCTAAATGAATTTAAAAATCATTTCGGCGAGGGTTATAATTTCTTAAAACATGCTTTTAAATCTTTCAGCAATCACGATTCCATTCGTTTTTTCCGGGAAAGAGGAGTCAGCAGCATTACAGAAGACAACGGCAAGGTTTTTCCGTCATCGCGAAAAGCTTCTGACATTCTTGAAGCACTTGTAAACTCAAGCGATGCCAAAATTATTCAGATTAAAACCGGACACAACATAAAGAGCATAACCAAAGAAAACGAAGTATTTAAGATTGTTACAGACAGTTCAATCTTCTTTGCAGAAAACCTTATAATTGCTACAGGCGGGAAATCGTATCCATCAACGGGCTCAACCGGCGATGGATATTTATTCGCTCAATCTTTGAGTCATACGGTCACAGATCCGAATCCGGCTCTTGCTCCTGTTATAATTGAAAACTACTCTTTTCAGGAATTGGCAGGCGTAAGCGTAAAAGATGCTGAGGTTATACTTAAGGAGAGATATGGAATAACAAGAACCTATAAAGGAGACATTCTTTTTACACATCAAGGGTTGTCAGGCCCGGGTATTTTGAATTTTTCAAGGTACCTCAGGGCAGGGCAGACCCTGCAGGTAAACTTTGCTGGTTTGAGTGAAAATGAACTTGAAAAACTCTTTACCAACAATGCCGGTATTCAGGGAAAACAAAGTATTTCCACTTTTGCACGTACATTAAATATTCCCAGAAGCCTGATCAATACAATCATTCAGCTCAGTATAGGGAGTGCAACCCGCCCCCTGGCTGAAATATCCAGGCAGCAACGCAAACATTTTATAAATCTTTGTTGTGCATTTCCTTTTAAAATTGAGAAGGTGGGTGGGTTTAAGAATGCCATGGTTACTGCTGGTGGAATAAACCGTGATGAAATTAACCCTTTGACCATGGAATCTAAATTAGTTCCGGGATTATACTTCTGCGGCGAAGTAATTGATATTGATGGAGATACTGGCGGATACAACATTCAGGCAGCATTTTCTACAGCACACCTTGCTGCAATGTCTATCAATAAAAAAGCCACCTGAGTCAGATGGCTTAAAACTTTTGGGAGCAGCTGAATTCTTCTTCTATTCTATACCTGCAAAGTGTTTCATAAACTGAACACGCTCATAGGCTCCCGGATTTTCGGCTTTTTTAAAACTCATTTTGCCAATGAATTCTTCGGTTTTTTCATAACCATGCTGATCCATCCATGCATTGAGGCCGGCATTCATTTCGTCAATCCGGTCGAAGCCGTTTTTATATAAGGTTGAAGCAATCTGCACTGCTTTAGCGCCAGCAAGCAATTGTTTGATGAGGCCTTCACTATCGTGAACACCTGTAGAGGCACAAACATCGCAATACACTCTGTCGCTGAGCATGGCTACCCATCTCAGCGAGGTAGAGATTTCCTCAGGAGTACTGAAAACGTTGGTTGCCACAACTTTAAGTGTATTAATATTGATATCGGGCGAATAAAACCGGTTAAAAAGCACCAAACCTTTAGCTCCAGCCCACGAAAGTTTAAGCGCCATTTTAGCCAACCCTGAAAAATAGTAGCTTATTTTAAGCGCTATGGGAATATTCACAAGCTTTTTTACTTCGTCAAGTATGTCGAAATATACCTTTTCATTATGCTCTGCCCCGAATGAAGGGTCGCTTGGCATAATGAACACATTGAGCTCAAGAGCGTCGGCTCCGGCTTCTTCAATTTTTTTTGCAAATGAAACCCATTCTTCAGAAGAAATACAATTAATGCTGGCAATGATGGGAATAGAAACTTCTTTTTTGGCTTTCCTGATAAGTTCCAGGTATTCATCAACCCTGTGATTTCTACTATAGTTGGCAATGTAATCCTGAGCTTCGGGATACATATTTGCAGTAAGATCGTGCGCACTGGTATGAGCAATTTCGTGCCGGATTTGCTCTTCAAACAGCGATTTCAGCACCACTGCCCCTGCTCCGCGTGAAGCAAATTCCCTGATGTTGTCCAGAGAACTGGTTAGCCCTGAACTTCCGATGATCACCGGGCTGCTCAACTTCAAGCCCATGTAGGTGGTTGCTATGTTTGCCATAATCTGTTGTGTTGTAAATTATCTTCAGACTGAGTACTTACTTTTCGCAAACAAATTTAGTGATTGAATTGAAAAGTCCTAATCTGTTATGTGGTTTTGATGGGCTTATTCCGAAAAAAAATCATTGTTTGTAACGCGGACAAGCACAAAAGCAAAGACCCTGAGTTCAAGGAGCGCCCCAAGAACCTGACAACCAAATTACTAAATATTTAAAGAAATTCTTTAAAACAATATTGATTTAAAGAAACTTCCTGAAATTAATCAGTATAAAACCTGAGATTACATGGATAATGAGAGTTTTCTGAAGTTGTTGGCATTCTCAATCACCTCAACCGCTTTCATCAGTTCATGATCTACCGGGCTGATAACTTCAAAATATGCACTCACTCCAAAAAGATTGCGGGCAATAAGTCCGGCTACAATGTGCCTGATTTCGTTGTCGGAGCGCTTAATGTCTTCCTCTTTTTCTTCAACCCCTTTTTTGGCTGCATATTCAATAAAGTTGCGCATGAAAGCATCGTCAACCACAAATTCGCTTTTAAATGCGGCAACCGAAGGGTATTTCGAAACAAGTTCCTTGCGGTTTTTATCCAGATAATCCATGGTAAAATCATTAAACACACTTTTGCGCCACAAGTCATTGTAATAACCTGAGGATGAAGTAGTATCAATGGGGATAAAAATATCGGGCATGATTCCGCCTCCACCATAAACTACCCGTTTGGCAGTAGTAAAATATTTAATGGAATCAGGAAAACGAATGCTGTCTGCAGTAACAAATTCACCATGTTTGAAACGATTGGTAAGGTCAGCGTAATAATCTTCAACTCCGTCAGCATAAGGTTTCTGAATACTACGGCCAGAAGGAGTATAATACCTCGCAGTGGTAAGCCTTACCACTGAACTATCGGGCAGAGTAAAAGGCCTCTGTACCAATCCTTTACCAAATGAGCGCCGGCCGAGCACCAGCCCGCGATCCCAGTCCTGAACTGCTCCTGATACAATTTCACTGGCAGAAGCACTGCCTTCGTTAATCATTACTATAAGTTTGCCATTTTCGAAGTTCCCCCGGCCTGTTGCTTTGAAATCCATTCGCGGACTTCTTATCCCTTCGGTGTAAACAATCAGTTTGCCGGCAGTAAGAAACTCGTCGGCAAGATCCACTGCAATGTCAAGAAAACCACCCGAATTGCTTCTTAAATCCAGGATAAGGTTTTTCATACCCAGGGCTTGAAGCTGAGCGATGGATTGACGTACTTCAGTTAAAGAGGTACGTGCAAACCGGGTAAGTTTTACATAACCGATAGAGTCGTGAAGCATAAAAGTAGCATCCACACTGTTGATGGGAATTCTATCTCTAACAATATTATACTCAATCAGATTTTTAACCCCTTTGCGAAAAATTTCGACTTTTACCTGAGTTCCACGCACCCCGCGAAGGCGCTCCATCACAAAAGTGTTGGTAATCTTGCTGCCGTGTGCAACTTCTCCGTTTATGGTGATTACTTTGTCACCGGCTCTGATGCCAAGTTTATCAGAAGGGCCACCGGGAACAGCTGCAACAACCAGTATGGTATCTTTATAAAGCTGAAACTGTATACCAACTCCATCAAAATTCCCTTGCAACGGCTCATTGGCTTTGGCAATTTCCTCCTTGGTAAGATAAACCGAATGAGGGTCAAGCTCTTTAAGCATGGCTACTATAGCCTTTTCTGTTAACTCAGATTGATTGGTTGAATCAACATAATAGTAGTTAATTATCTGGAGCAGTGAAGAAAACTTCTGACTTGTAGAACGAGTATCTGACCGATACTGACCAAAAGTAAAGAATGGAAGAATTAAAAAAAGTACGGCCAATAGCCTTGTCAACCTTTTGGAAAAACCTGTTGCTGTCATGTATCTTGTGAGCAGTTTAATGATTAGTAAATGAAGTAAACTACAAAAGTAGCTACATTTTGCAGTTTTTGTTTAAACAACCGAAACAAATTTAGGTTTTAACAGTTTTTAACCAATGATCTGATTATTCTGAAAAAAAGTATCACCGTTTTTCTGAGTTACAGGATAATCTCAAAACCTGAAACTGGTAAAAGAAGGATAAACCGGCAATTTACGTTCAATTTTTCAGGATTTTTGACATGCATAATCAGTTTTTGCTACAATCAAATATTAAAGCATGAATAATTTCTCAGCAAGAAAAAAAAGCATGGGTTCTGTAAGTCTCATGCTTCTGGTTCTGATTGTTTTTTTTGCAGCCTGCAAACATGAGCCTGAAGCCCTACCACAACCAGAAGAGCCTGGAGATACCACTGCACAAGGAATCCCGTGTAATCCCGACACCGCATACTTTGAAAATCAGGTTTTACCCATACTTACTTCAAGTTGCGCATTTTCGGGGTGTCACGATGCTGCTTCAGCAAACGATGGAGTAATACTTGAAAATTATCAGTCAATCATGCAAACTGCAGGTATCAGACCAGGTAATCCTGGTGGCAGCGACCTGTATGAAGCCATTACTGATGATGATCCTGAAGACCGTATGCCTCCCCTTCCCATGCAGTCTTTATCGCCTCAGCAAATTGAAATCATAAGAAAATGGATAGCACAAGGCGCCAAAAACAATCGTTGCGACAGCGACTGCGACACCTCACAATTTACTTTTGCGGCTACCATTCAGCCCATTATCAATAACAACTGCAAAGGTTGCCACAGTGGTGCTGCACCCGCAGGCAATGTGCTGCTCGATAATTATGATAACATCAGAAATGTTGCTGTTTCCGGTAAATTATATGGTTCAGTTGCTCATTTACCTGATTATGCACCTATGCCACAGGGAGGTAAACTGTCGGATTGCAACATTACTCAAATTAAAAAATGGATTGAAAATGGTTCTCAAAACAACTAATACCATGAAAAAGAACCTGTTAAGAACAGTATTTTTTGCTTTGGCTGCAATTTCGCTGCACTCCTGTTACTATGACAATGAGGAATATTTGTATCCTGAACAACCAGGAGGCAACTGCGATACTGTAAATGTCAGCTATGCTTCGGTTGTAGCTCCGGTCATGGCAGCGAACTGCAATGCCTGTCATGGTGCTGCGGCCCCTTCAGGTAACGTAATTACCAGTACTTATGAAGGAATAAAGGCCTCGGTAAACAGCGGACAGTTCTGGAAAGCCATCAATCATGAAAGCGGGGCATCGCCTATGCCAAAGAATGGTAACAAGCTGCCTGCCTGCGAATTAAAAAAAATAAAAGCCTGGATTGATGCCGGAGCTCCACAAAATTAATACAAGAAATTTATGAAACAGATTATTTTCAAATGGTTTCTAATGGTTGCTCTGTCTGCCGGAATTCAAACTATTTCAAATGCTCAGGACTTATTAGACCTGCTGGGCGAGGATGAACCTACCACCGAGTTTACTTATGCTACTTTTAAAACAACCAGAATCATAAATGGTCATTCGGTTGAAAACCCGGCTGACGGTGTGTTGCTTTTTATGATTTCGCATCGCTTTGGTAAGCTGAATTCAGGGGCTTATGATTTTTTCGGACTCGACCAGGCAACCATCAGATTGGGATTTGAATATGGAATTGGCGAAAGACTGAGTGTTGGCATCGGCCGCAGCTCTTATCAGAAAGCTTATGATGGATTTGTGAAATACAAAATTCTAAGACAAAGCAGCGGTGACAGGACAATGCCTCTTACCATGACCTGGTTTTCATCCATGGACCTGTTTTCATTAAAATGGCAGGATACTGAACGCAAAAATTATTTCTCTTCCCGGTTGTCGTTTGTGCATCAGCTGCTGTTGGCACGAAAATTCAGCGACAAGTTCTCGCTGCAGGTTTCTCCTACATTTATCCATAAAAACCTGGTACTTACCGAAGCTGATGACAATGACACTTTTGCCATGGGGGTTGGTGGCCGGTTAAAACTAACGCAAAGAGTTAGTGTTAATGCCGAATACTTTTACCTGATGCCGGGCAGTGTGGCTAATAATTTTGTCAATCCATTGTCCATAGGTTTCGATATAGAAACCGGTGGCCATGTATTTCAGCTTCACTTCACCAACACGCAGCCAATGTTTGAGCGGGGATTTATTACCGAAACCCGTGGCAAATGGACCAACGGGGATATTTATTTTGGATTTAACCTGAGCAGGGTATTCACAATTAAAAAACCGGCTGAATTCAGGGAATAGTTTTTGCAGTATCAGGTCAGGATAATTAATTGATAAACAATGCCCGACCAGGAAGAAAAACAAAAACTGCTCAACAGCATACTTTTCTCTCTCATTATTCTTGCTGTAATGTGGGCTGTAAAAGCCTCAGAACTCATTTTTGGCATTTCGTTATCCTTCCTGGGAATACTTCCTCTTGAAAGCAAAGGCCTTGCCGGAATAATATTTGCTCCGCTGATTCATGCCGATATGGCTCATCTTACTGCCAATTCGACACCTTTCATTCTGCTCACTGCAGCGCTGGTTTATTATTATCGAAAAGAATCATTCAGGATATTAACCCTCCTTTGGATCATCACAGGTTTGTGGGTTTGGCTTTTTGCCAGAGGAAACAGCTATCATATCGGAGCCAGCGGTGTAGTTTATGCACTTGCTGCATTCCATTTTACCGGAGGCATTTTACGACGCGAGCCCAGACTTATGGCTTTCAGCATGCTTATTATTTTTCTCTACGGATCTTTGGTCTGGGGGTTCTTTCCCGAATTCTTCCCCGAAAAAAACATTTCGTGGGAATCGCATCTGATGGGGGCAATTGCAGGTGTGCTGTTTGCTTTTTACTTCAGGCAAGCCGGGCCTCAGGCGAGAGTTTATGAATGGGACGAAGAGGATGAAGATGATGAAAATGATTTTTATCCTGAAACTGACAAAGACAATGAGAACAAAGAGAATAACCCAAACACAGACAGAACTATTAATTATCATTACAAACCTGATTAACAAGCTTCTTTCTTATAATAGCAGAAAAGAATCTTTAAAATCCGTTGGTTTATTTCTCTTATTAGCAGAGCCTGAAAGCCTTACATAAATAAATTATTTCATCCCCATTGATTTTTTAAAAGTATAGCGGGACAAGCCCCAGGCAGAAAACCCAACCAAAAGAATTACCAATCCGAAAATGAAATAATTTCTGATTTGTTTGTCTTTTTCCAGCCTGGCTTTATTTGGGTTAACCTCGGCCTCAATAGGGTTTGCCGAGTACCATGATGAATCCAATGCCTGAACATATTGAAGGAGAAAAACATGAGCACTGTCAAATTTGTGCATGGCAGCATAACACATCAGCAAATTTCCATTCATTACCCTGGCTTCCTGACGCAAACTAAGTTCTTCGGCAAGAATTTTTCCGCGATTCAGATAATCAATTGCTGCCGGGAAATCCTTTTTATGAAGTAATAATTCACCAATAGAATTGAGAGTTATGGCAGTACTTCGTTTGTCGCCCAGCTGCTGGTTAATCTGCAAAGCCTGATAAAAGTAGTTCAGTGCCTGATCAAAGCGCTTCAGCCTGATGTACATTTTCCCAAGATTATCCAGTGTTGTTGCCAATCCGGCCTGATCACCCAGATCGTCGCGCAAAGCCAGTGCCATGTTGTAAAAAGAAATTGCTTTGTCGTCTTCGTGTATGTTCTGATAAACAGCACCTATATTATTGTAGCAGTATGCAAGGCTATAGTCATCACCGGTTTTTTGTGAAAGGTCGCGGGCCATTTGCAGCTCGCTGAGTGCTTTTTCAGGTATTTTTTCGTTTATCCACACCGAACTCAGGTTGATACGTGCATCTATCAAACGGCTGGTGTCCCGGCTCAGCGACGCGATACGGATAACTTCGTTGAAAGTTTCAATGGCTTTGGTGTTATTCCCTGTGTAACTGTAAATGGTTCCGGTATTGACCATTCCGCTCATAGCTCCGGTACTGTCGCCCAGTTCCAGTTTCATGGTTACCGATTTTTCAAAAAACTCTATGGCCTTTGTATAATTGCTCTTTTCCTGATGTACTACGCCCAGGTTGTTAAGGCTGGCTGCAATTCCTGCTTTATCATTCAGGACTGTGTAAGTTTTATAAGCTGAATCAAATTGAGCCTCAGCCAGTTGAAGATCTCCTTTCATAAAGCTGAGTACACCAATGAATCTCATAACACGGGCAGTTGAAAGATCATGTTTCTCTTTTCTGGCTTCTTCAAGAGCTTTTCTGGCAAGTAGCATAGCTTTGTCCGGGTCTGAGTTCCGGTAGCCGTCGGCTTCCTTCACCATGGCCTCTATGCCGGGTAAAACCTGGCCAACCGATCTTATAGCGGGAAAAAGTAAAAGCGTAAAAAGCAAAAGCAACCACACACTGGGTTTACTGCTCACTTTCCTTTTTCTTCTGTGGATTAGTCTCATTGCGGTGTTTTATCAACAGTTAAATAGGGTTTGATTTTCAGATAAAGTGCTTCATAAACCAGTGGAATCTCCATAATCTGGCTTACATGTGTATAAGCACCTTTTTGAACTCTTTTATCAACAATGGCTTTGGCAACAAAGTAATCAAGATACGGATGCGCCCTGAGCTGATCAACTGAAGCAGTGTTGATGTTGATTTTTTTAATTGATGATTGATCTACAGACAAATTTCTTTCGATCTGCAGAAAACGTGCACTGTCAATACCATAAACATCAAGCAACTGATTCAGATCGCTATAGCCGCCCAGTTTTTCGCGATACCTGATGATGCGCCTTGCAAATGCCGGCCCTATGCCTCTTACATTCACCAAAGTTGCAGAATCGGCTGAATTTAATTCAGCTACAGCAAACTCTTTTTTGCGGTAGGATTTTGTGGATGCTGTGTCGGATTTCGTAAATGCAGGAACAGCCTTCTCATCAATAATTACAAAGGGTTCCAGCTTGTTGTATATGACCTCGTCAATAACAAACAACTTCATCAAGTCTTCTTTTTTTCTGAATGTTCCACCCTTTTCCCTGAACCTGACGATACTTTCAGCCTGTTTTTTACTGAAGCCCAATTGCTCCCAACCTTTTGCATCAAGTGTATTGGGATCAAATCTGAATGGCTTAATGCGATCAACTGCTGAAGATTTGTCGGGCTGATAGAAATCGAACTCCTGCTGATCGGCCGCGGCAATTATCTCAGACTTCTTCAAAAATGCATCTACCTCTGCTTTAAAATCATAATTATCAACCACTTCCGGGTTTCTGATTCCAGCAAGATATGAAGGTAAAATTATTGCTAGTATAATAATTACCAATACAATACCAATAGCATTACGCTCCGCTTTCCCAAAATGTAAAAACTCCCTCAGCCTGTCTTTCATGAGCTGTTATGAATTTATCGTTGGCATTATGTAATGCATGACTATGGATATCAGAAATTTGATTCAGAAAAGAAATGAGTATTCATCACTTTCAGTTTTTAGATTCATTTGTCTTCATTGATATGATTTTCAGCGTCGGCAAATTATTGTAAATCATACATATAGCCGGCAATAAATCCTTCATCGCACCAGGTCATCGTTTTCAGAAAATGAATCTGGTTCTTCTTTTGGCCTGGAAACCAAAACCTTGTAAAAAAACCACCCGGTTAATATGGTTACAATCACCTGAACTGTAATCATCAAAAATAAAGCTGAACTATTCATGAACAGGTCTCCCCTCTTTAATTCGTTTGCGCCAGGCATAATATACCAGGCCTGAAATCATTAAAAAAACTGACAATAAAAGTAATCGTGACATATCAATAAAGAATACCCTGTTGATTACTTTTCCGCTGTAAAGAACTTCACCGGCTTCAATTCGTTCTCCGGGCTGCACCTTTAGGGAATGTTTTGCTTTTTTAAACCGGTAGTCTTTGCTGCTTACTTTACCGTCTTTATCAGTATTGCTGATGCGGATATAGGTTTTCTCACGAAGTATAAAGACACTGTCAACCACTCCACTGTTTTCGGCATAAAATTCATTGGCAAACCATTCGCTGTTGGGCCCAATGCCTTTGTGCTGCAATTGTCCGATGATGCTTTCATTATGAAATTCCCACTCACGGGGATTAAGGTTGCTCCAGTCGTCGTTTACTGGGCGAATCAGGGCGCCGGTAAAAACAAGAATCAAAACAACCGGAGTGACATATTTAATTATAAACCGGTAGATCAAAGGTATTCGTACATCTGCCCCAGCAGTAATCTCCCGCCAGCCTTTGTCCATTCCAAATACCCACGAAAAAAGAACTGCTTCGAGCAGGGCAAATACTACCAGAGAAACTGTACCTGCCCAATAGTCGTATTCATCAAAAACACCTTCGGCAAAAAAGAAAATGGTTGGAAGTCCAAGCAGAAAGATTACAGTTCCGAAACCTATAGCGGCCTTTTTTCTCGACCAATTGAATTCATCCATCATAAATCCCATACCAGGGGTACCCATGGCTAATGAGGAAGTAATGCCGGCAAAGAACAAAAGTCCAAAGAAACTTACTCCGGCTAAAGCCGAAAGTATAGGCCCCCATTGCTCAAATAAATATGGCATGGTGCGGAATCCCAGCCCCAGGCCTCCTATTCCGGTAAGCTCAACAACTTTATCAATTCCCAGATAACCTATCGCAATGGGAATAATCACAGCGCTGCCCAGTACAATTTCTACAAATTCATTCATCCATCCTGCTGACATGGCATTTAATGCTATGTCATCGCGTTTTTTCAGGTAGGAAGCATAACATTGTATGGATCCCATACCTACTGAAAGTGTAAAGAAAATCTGACCGGCAGCGGCTAACCACACTTTTGGATTTGCCAGCGATGAATAATCGGGTGTCCATAAAAAGTTGAGACCCACTACTCCGTCATAAACAGCTCCGTCCTCGCCAGCTTTCAGAGTAATGCCCCGGTAGGCCAGAAAAATGCCAAAAATTATCAGCATGGGTACTCCGATTTTGGCCACTTTTTCAATACCTCCGCTCAATCCGCGGCTCAAAATCCAGGTATTGAGAGCCAGACAAAGTATGAAGAAAATTAATGCTTCATATGGAATACCGGTGGTTGAAGTAGTTACATCCAGATAATTGGAAAAGAAACCGGCCACTTCAAACTGGCTCATTCCATTGAAAGTTCCAAACAGAGAATGAAAAATATAGGAAATTGTCCAGCTTTCAAGATAGCAATAATAGGAAGCAATGGCGATATTGGAGAAAATACCGAATACTCCGACATATTTCCAAATCCAGCGCTTGTCCATTGAGCCCATGATAAATGGAGTGGAATGATGACCGAATTGTCCGCCAAACCGCCCCGAAGACCATTCTATCATCAGCAAAGGAATCCCAAGAATTAAAAATGAAACCAGGTAGGGAATAATGAATGCTCCTCCTCCATTTTGTACTGCTTGTACCGGAAATCTGAGAAAATTTCCAAAACCTACTGCATTACCGGCCATTGCCAGTACCAGGCCAACCCGTGAACCCCACGCTTCAGTATTTTTTACCATTTGATTAAATTTGGTTTCCTCTTGGTTAAAAATGGTTTGTCAACTCAGGGAGCCAACTGCGCTCTTTTAATAAAAGACCTTTACCTATTGCAATATTAGAAAAAAAGTGATCATCAAGCTGCACATTTGATAAATTTCTTCCGTAAAGATATTACAGTCTTTTGGGGGCCGGGTATAAAAATCTGCCGATTTGGTCTAATGCCAAAACAAATCACTCATTCTCCATTCCGTTTCGCAGCAAGTAATTACCTATGCGGCAATTTAAACAACGTTTTTTGTCGCAATAGCTGGTTTTTAAACCGATCAAGGCCTGTGTGTTAAAGGCGTTTCCAGTATCCATGCCGGCTTTTTCCCAGTTTTGAGTGATTGAATTCTTTTCGCCAGGTAATTTTGTGTAGAGATCAAGCGCCCTGTTGCATAGTTCATCATTGTCAATGGCACGGCCGTATACAAAAATAAAGGGAAGAATTGCATTGATTAAAATCAGATGTATAGCATCATGCCCGAGACGTTTAGACTTTTTTACTGTTTTTGAGTCAAAATTATAGTGATTCCGCCAGTATTCCGAGGTTTCTACACCAGCAAAAAGATTTTCAAGTTCTTCAATGGTTTTGCAGCTGGTGATTTTCGACAACAACTGACTGTGTTTGCCAAGCAGGGCAGCAAATTGTGAAAGCCTTATGGTAGGGAAATTCACGGGTCTCAGCCTAAGAAACTTCCATAAATGCGCTGCAATTGGAATCAGCTGATATTTTTTTCTGAGGAATTCATATTCAGCAAGCAAAGCCAGGGCTGTAGGATCGGATACTTCAGAAGTCAGCAATCCCGACTGACCCAGGATCAGAGCCTCTGTTTGAAAAGGATTGCCGGTATGACGCGCTATTACTTTGTAGGGAAGCGACCGTGCCAGCATCTCGAATGGCAGCGCATTTACATTAAATCCGAAGCTGCGGGCCAGAGTAACATACAAAGCTTCTTCCCAGTTGTTTTTTCCGGTTTCCAGAAAAACATGAATCAGATCGGCTTTGCGCTCAAGGCGTTCAATCAGCATGCGTTCCAGCCACAAAGCCTTGTCGGTTTCAGGAACAGTGTTTATCTGAGCTGCGCAAGGCACCCAAAGCCGGGTTTCTATAAAGCGGTGGTATTTAAAAAAGAGGTTCTCGTCAAAAAATCCCCTGAGCTGCAACACAGGAATGCGGCTTTCAAAGCCCGGCAGGTCATGGTGGTAAACCACATGCAACACCACATTATCGTAGGCCGGATCGTGCTGATGGCCATGTTTGAGCCAGTCGGAGGTATTCACATGAATTTCCACATTTCCGGCCCACATGGCTTGTCCGATGCGCAGCCGGGCATCAGAAAAATCGGGTCCGGCATGGTGATTGTGAATCCCGGGAGATAAAATTTCGATAGTTTCGCCTTCGGTAGTTTGTAATAACTTATTGAATAAGCGATATTTCCATAAATAGTGTAAGAAATCCTCGTTCATGCTGAAAATTTTATTAAAAATATAAAAAAAGATGCAAACGATTGAAATAATGACTATATTTGAAAAAAAAAGCTTTGCTTTGCCCCGGCGGCTGGCAGGTAAACAAAACTTTAGCTTATATTTGCCGCCCCAAACATGGTATTCATGACAAATGCTGAAACACTTACCACAGGGATAGAGTATAAGGTGAGAAAGTTGCTCGAACAAAATGCAGCCATCAAAACCGAAAACGAAAAACTTGCCGGTGAAATAAAAGTGCTGAATGCAAAGATTGAAAACCTGATGGCAATTACAAATGAACTGGAAAGTAAATTAACTGTTGTTAAACTTGCTAAAGCGCTCAACAAGGAAGAGAGCCGGACAAACGTCAAATTGAAAATAAACGAACTTGTGCGGGACATAGATCGTTGCATTGGACTTTTAAACAAATAACAAACCGATTATAAACCCTGATGGATGAATTGTCAATTACCGTTGTTATCGCCGACAGGCCTTATAAACTCACGATAAACCGTAGTGAGGAAGAAGGTGTGCGAAAAGCGGCAGCAGCCATTGACAATCAGATCGAAAAATATGCAAGCTACTTTCAGTATAAGGACAAGCAAGACCTGCTGGCCATGGTAGCACTGCAATTTTCGGTAAGTTCCATTGAATACGAAAACCAGCTGAAGTTTCGCGATCAGGAACTGATGCAAAGGCTTTCAGGAATTGACAAGGTTTTAACCGAGGCGTTAGCTGATTAAAAGTCGGCAGAGTAAACCAAAACTCATTATACAATAAATTCTGGTTGCAGAAGTTATTCAATTAAATGTTTTGAAATACTCTGACTAAGTTCTTTGAAAAACATAAAGACATCCCGCATTGAACCTGAAAAGTTTGTAAACTCAACATTTTCAACTTTGGGGCACAAGCTCAGAATGTGATGTAGAACAGGCCTTACCCCGGTCTCGGCCGGGTCTCGCTACGGCGGGCATTGGACGTTCGAAGTCCCTGGCAGCTCCATTTATGTCGTTTTGGGGTTTACCAAAACACGCAGGTCAATGCGGGTTTTTATTTGTCTGTATCCTTCCTCCATTTTCAATATACACCATTAAACTTTTATCACAAAATGGAGACATTAATAACTGTTCTGGCCTTAATAGCAGGACTTGTAGCCGGTGGACTGATTACCGCTACACTGCTGCGAAAAGCCATTGAAAAGAAAAGTGAACACATTCTGAAAGATGCCGAAGAAAAAGCAGAAATGATCCGTAAGGACAAAAATCTGCAGGCAAAAGAAAAGTTTCTGCAGATGAAAGCAGATTACGAAAATACCTTTCAGGAAAAAAACAAGGAAATACTCAAAAACGAAAACCGGCTGAAACAAAAAGAAGCCAGTCTTTCACAAAAATTTGAAGAATTACAAAGAAAACAAAAAGAAACCACAGCAATCAAAGACAACCTGACAGCACAGCTCGAGCTGCTTAATAAAAAGCAGACTGACCTGGACAAAGCCATCAAACAGCAGGTTGAACAATTGGAAGCCATTTCGGGGATGTCGCCCGAAGAAGCTAAAAATCAAATGATTGAAGCCCTTAAAGATGAAGCCAAAGCCGAAGCAATGGTGCACATCAAGGATATTGTAGAAGAAGCCAAGCTTACTGCAAATACCGAGGCTAAAAAAATTGTAATTGAAACCATACAGCGCACTGCCGCCGAACATGCCATTGAAAACAGCGTTTCTGTTTTCAATATTGAAAATGAGGAAATTAAAGGTCGGATTATTGGCCGCGAAGGCCGCAATATCCGCACTCTTGAAGCGCTCACCGGCATCGAAATCGTAATTGACGATTCACCCGATGCCATTATTTTGTCGGGCTTCGATCCGGTGCGCCGTGAGATTGCCCGCCTTTCGCTGCACAAACTGGTTACCGACGGCCGCATTCACCCCGCCCGCATCGAAGAAGTGGTAGCAAAAACCCGCAAACAAATTGAGCAGGAAATAATTGAAACCGGCAAACGTACTGCCATTGATCTGGGTATTCACGGCCTGCATCCTGAGCTTATAAGAATGATCGGTAAAATGAAATACCGCTCCTCTTACGGACAGAACCTGTTGCAGCACTCCAAAGAAGTAGCCAATCTCTGTGCAACCATGGCTGCAGAGCTCGGACTTAGTCCTAAAAAAGCCAAACGCGCAGGGCTGCTGCACGACATAGGCAAAGTGCCCGATAACGAACCTGAATTGCCACACGCAATCCTGGGTATGAAACTGGCAGAACGATACAAAGAGCCTGCTGACATTTGCAATGCTATTGGTGCTCACCACGATGAGGTTGAAATGGAAAGCCTGATTGCACCCATTGTTCAGGTGTGTGATGCCATTTCAGGAGCCCGCCCCGGAGCAAGGCGCGAAGTGGTGGAAGCCTATATTCAACGTCTCAATCATCTCGAAGAACTTGCCCTCTCCTATCCCGGTGTGGTAAAAACCTATGCCATACAGGCAGGCCGCGAGCTGAGAGTAATTGTAGGCGCCGATAAAGTAAGCGACGACGACGCCAACAAGATTTCATACGACCTGTCGAAAAAGATACAGGACGAAATGACCTATCCCGGTCAAATTAAAATTACTGTAATCCGCGAAACCAGAGCCATCAGTTTCGCCAAATAAACATAGATTATTGTTATGGGAAAAGCATCCTTCGGGGTGCTTTTTTTTTGCAAACAAAACAGTTCAGAAATATTCATGTCAACGAATTACATGAATTTTCGCGGATTTAGTGCGTAAAGAATTTTAAATTTCTGTGCAATACGTATGTACTTCATAAAGCTAGTATATTGATTCAGGTGACCTTATGAGCATAATGATAAAATTGTCAGATTGGCATTTCGGATAAATCATTATAGAAACCTACACAACAAAATATTCCATACCACTAATTATCAATACGCCGTTGTCCGGGAAAGAGTAAGAGATTACCTTCCACCGCGCCGCCATCGGCGGCAGGGTTCTGCCGGTGAGCTCCCCCGCTTTCGCTGCACTACTTAGTGGCTCGCCTTTGGTCGGTTGTAGTTCCGCTCCAATTTTTTCCTTTTGAGACAACCACTTGTACAATACAACCTGAAGAGCAGAACCCCGGAGTGGGTTCCCCAAGGATAAAGGGCGACCCTTACAGGGTTGTTTTGTTTGCCTATCCATTAACCACCGGTTGGGCAAGCCGTACCGGGGGGAGACTATGTATCAGAATATCCCATATTAAAGGGAAACCCCTAACGGAGTTTTTCAGCATAAACTAATTAGTAATTAGCATTAGAAATCATTTTCACTAATTAGTAATTGTTTTTGTATCTTTGTAAAAACGTTTCTATGAAAGCTAAGATACTTCAGGTAGCCTGGCAGCAAAGAGAGCGAATGATCTTTCAAAAGGAATTGATCAATCGAGATGCGATGCCGGCGGCAAAAGAGGCATTGCTGAGTGATAACCGTGTGCTGATCATAAGCGGGATGCGCCGCACAGGCAAATCAACACTGCTTATGCAACTAATGCAGGAAGTGGGAAACGCAGCATATTTCAACTTCGAAGATGAAAAATTGCTGGATTTTACCATCGCACATTTTGGCGATCTTGAAGAAGCGCTTATAGAAGTTTACGGCCCTGCGGACTTTTGGTTTTTCGACGAAATTCAAAATGTTGGCAATTTCGAGGTTGCCATTCGCCGTTTGCAGGACAACGGAAAGAAATTGGTGATTACCGGGTCCAATTCTTCAATGCTCAGTATGGAATTCGGATCAAAACTTACCGGCCGCTATAAGCAGATCGAGTTGTTCCCTTTTTCGTTTGGCGAATATCTTCGGTTTCAGAAAATAAATTTTTCAGAAAAGGATTTTTATCTGCCTGAAAGCAGAGTGATGCTCAAGAATCATTTTAATAAATGGCTCAACGAGGGCGGCTTGCCCGAATTCCTCAAATATCAGGATGAGCAATATGTAAAAACACTTTTCGACAATATACTTTACCGCGACATTATCGTCCGTTATGGCATCCGGCGTCACCGCGAATTCCGCGAACTGGTGCAACTCCTTGCCAGCAATCTTTCCCTGCCGGTAACATTCACTTCACTTCAGAGAAGTATTGGGCTTTCGAACTCAGATACCATTAAAGAGTACATGGGTTATTTGTCAAATGCCTATATGTTTTACGAAATGTATCAGTTTCATGATTCTGTTAAGAAGCAACTTCGCGCCCCACGTAAGGTTTATCTTAACGATGTGGCTTTTCATAATCTGGCAGGCTTCAGTTCAACCCCCAATCAGGGGCGCAAGCTCGAGAACGCAGTATTTCTGACCTTAAGGCGTAAATTATCAATGGTTTATTCGTTCAACGGAAAGGGTGAATGTGATTTTGTTATGCCTGAAAAAAAACAGCAAATCAAAACCATTCAGGTTTGTCAGCAGTTGACTCCGGAAAATCAAACCCGTGAACTGAATGGCCTTACTGAAGCCATAGAGGCATTTGATTCATTCAATGGTATCATACTGACATATGATCAGGAATATGAATTACAGCACAAAGGAATAAGAATTCCGGTAATTCCAGTGTGGAAATGGATGTTAACCAATACGGCCGACGATTAACTGCAACTTTTTGAGAAATCAATGTGTGTTTTGACAGTAAGCCCGTACAAAAAAGACATTAAAATCAATTGTTTCGCTAAATAAACTAAAATTATTGTTCTGAGAAAAGCATCTTTAGGAATACTTTTTTTATCTGTTAGGTTTTGTTTCTGCAAGTGAAATTATCAGTAAACTAAACTTTATTGCCTTTGATAACTTAATGATTTTTACAAAACCACAGAGATATATGACAAGTATTTCACTTTTGTTTTGCATACAAAACAAATTAAGTGTATATTTGTATCGTATACAAAACAAAATCAATGGAAAGCAGTTCTATAAAAAAAATCATCCTTGAGAATCAGGTTCGTATACCGGGCTTAGATGTCATCAAACGTGCGTATGACCTTGATTCTGAAGTAAATTATATTTTTACCGGCCAAAGGCGGGCAGGTAAAACCTGGTTTATGTTCTCAATCATTCAACATTTTCTGCAACTGGGTCATTCTGCGGAAGAAATCCTTTACATAAATTTTGAAGATGAGCGCCTTATTGGACTGGAAATAACCCAGATGGACAGCATCCTCGGCAGTTACCGCGAATTATTCAGTCACAGGCCTTTACTCTTTTTTGATGAGTTGCAGAATATTGTGGGTTGGCAGAAATTTGCCCGCAGGTTATCTGATTCAGGTTACAGAGTGTACATCACCGGCAGTAATTCCACCATGCTGAGTTCCGAAATGGCTTCAACACTCGGTGGCCGGTTTTTGGTTAAGGAAATTGAAACGCTGACTTTCAGTGAGTTTCTTACATTCAACGAACGATCTCTCAGCCCCAATTTTGAATACTCTGACGAACGATTTGAAGTGTTTCGCCTGTTTGAAAGCTATTTTAATCAAGGAGGCTTCCCCGAGTTGGTGCGTTTGCGCGACAAAAAGGAATATCTGAGTACAATTTTCCAAAAAGTATTTCTGGGAGATATTATCGCACGAAATCAGATCCGGAACACTTTTGCGCTGAAGCTACTGATCAAGAAACTTGCTGAAAGCACCATGGATGAAGTATCGTTTACACGGATTCGTAACATCATTGCATCAACCGGCCTGCAGATTGGAACTGCTACTGTTATTGAGTATGAACGTTATCTTGAAGAAGCTTTTCTGATCGCATCCCTTCCTGATTTTGGCTCAGGAATCAGCAACCGGGAATCTAAAATGAAATATTATTTTCGCGATCATGGACTACTTTCCCTGTTTTTGGTCAACCCTGAGTCGTTTGTGCTCGAAACAATGGTCTATAATAACTTGAGAAGGTGGTTTGCACCAAATTTATTTTACCTGCGTGATATTACTGAAGTTGACTTTTACATTCCGGGAAAACTGCTTATTCAGGCTGCATGGCGTTTGGACAATGAAACCACCCGAAGGCGCGAGGTTGCATCACTAATTAAGGCGGCTGATAAATATCCGGCAGAAAAGCTGCTGATTATTACTTACGATCAGGAAGAAAAAATACTGGTTGACAATCGTATGATACATGTACTCCCAGCGTGGAAATGGATGTTAACCAATACTGCCGAAGATTAACTGCAACTTTTTGAGAAATCAATGTGTGTTTTGACAGTAAGCCGTACAAAAAAGACATTAAAATCAATTGTTTCGCTAAATAAACTAAAATTATTGTTCTGAGAAAAGCATCCTTCGGGGTGCTTCTTTTTTACAAATCCACTATCCCCTCAATAGCAGCTGCTTTACGGTATTTTACCAATACCTCGGCAGCACTTATCATCATTTCTCGGGCAGTTACTGAGAGGTATTTATCGCCGGTAGAATTACGCACCTTCAGTTCAGCTCCTTCGCTGAAAATTTCCTGAAGTATAGCATAGTCGCGGTTATTGTTGAGTACAATAAACTTGAACATGTACACCTTTGGCCATTGGGCTTCGCGGTTCAGCATTTCTTCAAGCCGGCTTAAAAAGTCTTCGTTTATGGCCATTGCGGTGGTGTTTATTCCTGAGAACAGCACTTCTTGTATCTCATTTATTGGCAGTGCAAAAGCCCAGGGAAGTTAAAATATTAATAATCAATGCATTTTCACCCTTTTGAGCAGGTAAGGGAGTAAAACTTGTTTGTAACCGAGGGCAATATCTGCATCAATCAGGTCAATGTGATACTGTGCACATTTTAAGGCAAGCCCGGTGCGATAGGCATTCATTTCGGTTTTGTAGCCTTCACGTATTTCGTGCGGGCGAACCTTCACCTCTTCACCGGTTTCCATATCAATAAACCGGTAAGGCTTGTTGTCGAAGGCAAAATCTACCTCATGCCTTTTATCGGTGACATGAAAAAGTATGACTTCGTGTTTGTTGTGTTTCAGATGCTGCAATGCAGGAAACAGCTGTTCGCCGCTGATATCATCATCAAGCATATCGCTGAAAATGACTACTAAGGAACGTTTATGAATGTTTTCGGCAATCTCGTGCAGAGCTGCCGCAGCCGAAGTGGTTTTGCCCGACCTGCGGCTCTTGTCGTTCAGCAGTTTTTCGAGTTCCCCGAACAAATATTTACTATGTACCAGATTGGAATGTGCACCCGTATGTAATTCAACAGCATCGGTAAAAACGCTCAAACCGGCCGCATCGCGCTGCCTGCGGAGCAAATGCATAATGGCAGCCGCTGAATATACCGAAAAACTCATTTTATCGGGGTCGTCGGGGCCGGGATGATCATGGAGCGGAAAATACATGGATGAGGAGCCGTCAATTACAATCTGGCAGCGAAGATTGGTCTCCTCTTCAAATCGTTTAACATACAGCCGGTCGGTTCGCCCAAAAAGCTTCCAGTCAATATTTTTTACCGATTCCCCCTGATTGTATAAGCGGTGTTCGGCAAATTCAACCGAAAAACCATGGAACGGGCTCTTGTGAAGGCCTGTTATAAACCCTTCCACTACCTGCCGGGCAAGCAGCTCCAGCGGACTAAACTCCTCAAATCCTGATTGATCAATGGTTATTGGCACAGCTACCGGTATTAAAATAAATGCCGGGACACAACAGCTGGCTGTATCCCGGCATGAATCATTGCATTATTTACAAAAGTTTTTCAAGTTTGGCCACCAAAACTGATTTAGGTACGGCTCCCACCTGTTTGTCGGCAACTTCACCATTCTTAAAGAAAAGAATAGTAGGGATATTGCGGATACCATATTTGGCAGTAATTCCGGGATTGCTGTCAACATCAAGTTTTCCGATTACGGCGCGGCCATCGTATTCGTGGCTCATTTCTTCAACAAGCGGGCCTACCATACGGCAGGGTCCGCACCATTCTGCCCAGAGGTCTACTATAGCGGGCTTGTCTGATTTTAAAACAATTTCTTCGAAATTGGCATCGGTTAATTCAAGGGCCATGATGTACTATTATTTTTGGTTTAACATTCTGGTTGGGGTTCAAAGATAACGCATTTTTTCAGTAAGGGTTTTACTGAAAACTACTTTTTTTATGATTTTAAGAAATAAATCATGGCAAACACCTCAGCCTGTGATGCATTTTAAAATCTAAATATCAAAAAATCATACATTTAGATATTTACATCTAATGCAACTCTTTGAATCCTGGCAAAAGGCAGAATCAGGTTTTCTGTTGTTGTTCTTCAGAAATTATTCTTTATATATGCTCTCAATAAGGAGTTTCAGGCTGATCAGGATAAAGATAACCTTATTCCTTCCTTGTTTTTGAGCATGGCAACCAATTGCCGGGCCTGTATTCTCAGGCGGGAAGGCATTTTTACCGATATCCTCGATGTTTCATTGACAACATTTACGTACAAAGGAGTGTTTCCGCGGGATGCAGATACAGCATCCTTAAGCATGGCAACCATCTCATCGTTTACTTCAAAGGCATCAAGTGTAATGGTAACACTTTTGGTAAGTTTGTCAATGGATTCAGCAAGCAGGCTCACATTGCTGACTTTCAGCTCTATCTGATCAGAATCCCGGAAACGTTTCTGCACAGAACCGGTAACAATGAGCGACATTCCCTGCACTAAAAGATGCCTGAATTTCATGTAATCATCAGAAAACATCGAAAGCTGGACCGAATCGTTGTGATCTTCCATCACAAATATGCCGAAAAGCGTATTGTTTTTAGTGGTTCGTTCGGTTGATGAAGTTACAATACCGGCAACACTCACCTGATGGCCGAGCATACGTTTGATGTTTTCTTCGCGTATATCGGCGATGGTATTTTTGCAGAAAGCTTCTATTTCGAGACGGTAATCATCCAACGGATGCCCCGACATGTAAAATCCTGTAACCTCCTTTTCGTTGCGCAACTGTTCGAAGTTGCTCCAGGGTTCACATTCTGGCATTTGTACTTCGGGCATTTCCACTTCGGAGTCACCTCCAAATAAGCTGGCCTGCATACCCATTTTTTGTGCCTGATAATCAGATGCATGTTTCAGCACTTTTTCAAGAAAAATGGGTGCATCGGGTCCTTCCTGATAAAAATACTGAGCTCTGTGGGAACCTTCAAAGGTGTCGAAAGCACCGGCATTTGCCATAGCCTCGAGACTCCGGCGATTGATGGTGCGCAGGTTTACGCGCCGGGTTAGGTCAATAATGTCTTTAAATTGTCCGTTGAGGTTTCTTTCATCAATAATGGCACTTACGGCATTCTCTCCCACTCCTTTTACAGCACCGAGCCCAAACCTGATTTGTCCGGCTTTGTTTACAGCAAAGTTATAAGCCGACTCATTAACATCCGGCCCCAAAACCGGAATGCCCATACGGCGGGTTTCATCAATAAAAAAGGTAATCTTCTTGATGTCGCTCAGGTTATGGGTAAGCACCGCAGCCATATATTCTGCCGGGTAATGAGCTTTAAGATAAGCTGTTTGAAAAGCTACAAATGCATAACAGGTTGAATGTGACTTGTTAAAGGCGTAAGCTGCAAATGCCTCCCAGTCAGTCCATATTTTTTCACAGGCTTTAAGGTCAAGGTTATTGGTTTTGCAACCTTCCATAAACTTGCCCTTCTTTTCGTCCAGGGTTTTTCGGTCCTTTTTACCCATAGCTTTTCGCAGGGTATCGGCATCGCCTTTGGTAAAGTTACCAAGTTTCTGCGAAAGAAGCATCACCTGCTCCTGATAAACGGTTATACCGTAGGTTTCTTCGAGGTATTCTTCAAGTTCAGGAAGATCATACACCACTTTTTCGCGCCCGAACTTACGGTTGATAAAATTCGGGATGTAATCCATAGGCCCGGGACGGTAAAGGGCGTTCATGGCTATGAGATCTTCAAACTTATCAGGTTTCAGCTCGCGAAGGTGTTTCTGCATACCTGCAGACTCAAACTGAAAGGTTCCGTTTGTTTCGCCGCGCTGGTAAAGTTCAAAGGTTTTTTTGTCGTCGAGCGGAACTTCGTCAATATTCAGTTTAACGCCATGGTTTTGCTCAATCATTCTGAGTGCATCCCGAATGATGGTAAGGGTTTTTAATCCGAGGAAGTCCATTTTGATTACCCCGGCATTTTCGATTTCTTTCCCCTCAAACTGGGTGATGAGCAGATCAGTTTCCTTGGAAGTATGTACCGGAATGATATCGGTAAGATCGGTTGGGGCAATGATGATACCAGCCGCATGAATACCCGTACTTCTTACTGATCCCTCAAGCCGCACTGCTTCGCGAAGCACTTCGGCCTGAAGGTCTTTTCCTTTGGCGATTTCGCGCAATTTTTTAACATCTTCAATATCCTCATTCTGCAATCCTTCCTTTTCTTTGAGACTCCCTGGTCCGTCAAGCGGAGCCAACATTACCCTTTTCAGCTCAATGCCTGGTTTCTCAGGAACCAGTTTGGCAAGATTATTCGAATCGTTGAGCGGAAGGTCGAGCACACGGGCTACATCTTTGATAGAGCTTTTGGCTGCCATGGAACCAAAAGTCACAATCTGAGCTACCTGATTGCGGCCATATTTTTCTACCACATAATCAATTACTTTCTGTCGTCCTTCATCGTCGAAGTCGGTATCAATATCGGGCATGCTCTTTCGGTCTGGATTCAGGAACCGCTCAAACAGCAATTTATATTTCACCGGGTCAATGCTGGTTATTCCAATACAATAGGCTACTACGGAACCTGCTGCTGAGCCACGGCCGGGGCCAATAAACACGCCTATGTCGCGGCCGGCTTTTATAAAATCGGACACAATCAGAAAGTATCCTGTAAAACCCATCTGCCTGATGACATTGAGCTCAAAATTTATACGGTCGGTAACCTCAGGTGTCAAATCGCCATAACGCTGCCTAGCCCCGTGAAATGTGAGATGGTGCAAATACTCAAACTGATCGGTATATCCCTGCGGCAATGCAAAATGCGGAAGCATAATGTCTTTCTGCAGATTGAGCAGTTCTACCTTTCCCTCAATGTCGTTGGTATTGTCAATGGCCTCGGGAAGATCGGAGAACAACTCCGACATTTCCTGTGTAGTTTTGAAATAGAACTGGTCGTTATAAAAAGCAAAACGTTTGCCCTTGGTGGTATTGTCCTCGTCGTTGTAATCCTTTACTGTAGGTGTGCTCTTTTTTTCGCCGGTATTTACGCAAAGCAAAATATCGTGGGCTTCGTAAAAGTCCTGCTCTACATAATGTGTATCGTTGGTAGCGATGATTTTAACGTTGTATTTCCGGGCAAACCTGACCAAAACTTCATTTACCTTATTTTGCTCTGGAATTCCAT
Organism: Lentimicrobium sp.; assembly: GCA_024709105.1. Classification (GTDB taxonomy): domain Bacteria; phylum Bacteroidota; class Bacteroidia; order Bacteroidales; family Lentimicrobiaceae; genus Lentimicrobium. Next base: position 36,205 of record JANJXJ010000096.1, read on the forward strand.
GTCGCTGAAGTTCAACATAATAGTCTTCACCAAAGATGTCTAACCACCATTTAAACATTTTTTCACCCTCTTCTTCGCCTTTGTTCATAATGGCCCGGGGAACTTCGGCAGCGAGACAGCAGGTGGTGGCTATCAATCCTTTGTGGTATTTAAGTAAAAGTTCCTTGTCGATGCGCGGATATTTACTGTAAAAACCCTCCATATATCCCAAGGAGCACAATTTCACCAGGTTATTGTACCCTTCCTGGTTTTTTGCCAGCAACAGCTGATGAAAACGATTGTCTTTCAGGTCGCGGGTAAATTGTTTGCGGTGACGGTCTTCTACAAGATAAAATTCACATCCAACTATGGGTTTGATTACAGGTGGTTCACCTTTTTTATTAAACTTCCCGGCTTCGGCAACAAACTTAAACACCCCAAACATATTACCATGGTCAGTAAGTGCAATGGCGGGCATTTTATCATTAACGGCTTTTTGATACATCTGGCTGATTTCAGATGCACCATCGAGAATCGAATACTTTGAATGTACGTGAAGATGTGTAAATTTACTCATAAAGAAACGGCACAGTGTTTTTAAAGACACTGATTATTAAGAAATTAATATCATCAGGGCAAATACGGCCCTCCGGAAAGCCGGGCGTTTTTGAAAAAGAATTTTTCTGTGGTAAAATTACTCAAAAGCATAGTGAAATGGGTTATTGTTGATAAGTTTTCGGAGAACAAAAGTTTAAGAAATTACTTTTTTAACCGGAAAATGAGACAAAAGTAACTGAGAGTCAGTCTTTGAACTTGAGTGGAGTAAACTATTTACAATCTCCAGACTTTTTCAGTCTGTTATTGATTTATCTTTGCATTGCCAAATAAAACAGCTCATGACACTGAGAGCTAAACAGTTAAAAATTGCTGGAATCACTTTCCTGTCCTTGATCGGGCTGTTGCTTCTTACCGGTTTTTTAAGCCGCAATCTGTTACTTAACCACTTCATCAGCAGCAGAATAAACAATACAGAGGCTACCGGAGGAATGTATGTACACATTGCAAGTGCAAGATTTTCAGGGATAAGCACCATAAAGATCAACCGACTTTCAGTTACACCACCTCAAGGGGATACACTGCTGAAGATTAATGAAATACGTGTGAATGTAAACCCTGTTTCACTGATTTTTCTGAAACTAAGGTTTGGTTATGTTGAAATTAAAAATCCTCAGCTTCAGCTCGTTAGAAATGGAACAGAGAGTAATTATCTATTTCTGCTGAAAAAGGAAACGGATACTGTTCAGAAAAGTGATACAACCACAGTTCCACTCAACTTCAAATACCTTACTGACCGGATTTTTAGCCTCATTTTCAACTACATACCCTCCAATATTCTAATTGAGAATGCTGGTGCAACTGCTGCCATTGACGGGCATTACATTTCGGTAAAAATGAACCAGCTGCTCATTGAAGACCGGGAATTCAATACAAAAATCTTTATTCTGGAAGATAGTGTTGCCAATCAGTGGGAGCTTAAAGGCGAAATTTCTCCTGCTGACAGACAGATGGGATTTACTTTGTCCACCTCAGGAATAGCCCCTGTAAAAATGCCCTATCTGCAGCACCGGTGGGGTTTCTTACTGGCTTTTGACACCCTGCAGCTGGATGTAAAATATCTGGCTGAAAGTGATTCAACCTCAGTAATAACAGGCTATGCCAGGGCCAAAAATCAGGTAATCAACCACAGCCGCATTTCTGACAGAGATGTTTTATTGGAAACCGGAGAAGCTTCCTTTGTGCTCAGAGCCGGAAATCACTTTGCCGAAATTGACAGCCTCACACAGATTACGTATAACCAACAGTCGTTCAGGATGTTTGCCAGATACGATAATTCGCCTGAAAAGAGAATCCGGTTTCGCATACATGAACCCGATTTTGATGCCGGTACCTTTTTCAGTTCATTGCCCGAAGGATTGTTCAATAATCTGAGAGGCGTAAAAGTAAAAGGGAGGCTGTCATTTCACCTGAACCTTGACCTTAATCCGGAATTACCTGATTCCCTTGTATTTACTTCCGCTCTAAAGTCAAAGGATTTCTCAATTCAGGAATATGGAAACACCAATTTTACATATATAAATCAGGAGTTTGCCTATACTGCATTTGAAAAGGGAAAGGCTGTAAGAACTTTTATGGTTGGGCCTTCAAATCCAGATTTCAGGCCGCTGCAAGCTATTCCGCAAAGGTTGCAGTATGCAATAATGACATCAGAAGACGGAGCATTCTTTTACCATCGCGGCTTTTTGCCTGATGCTATCCGCGAAAGCCTGATAAAAAACATCAAAGAAAGGCGTTTTGCACGAGGAGGAAGTACCATCAGTATGCAGCTGGTTAAAAATGTATTTCTCACCCGCAACAAAAACATCACCAGAAAGGTAGAAGAAATGCTGATTACGTGGCTGATTGAGTCAGAAAGGCTGGTTTCAAAAGAACGAATGATGGAAGTTTATCTTAATGTAATTGAAACCGGACCCATGGTTTATGGAGTGAATGAAGCGGCTCATTTTTATTTTGCAAAAGATGTTTCAAAACTTACCCTTGCAGAATCAATTTTTATTGCCAGCATAGTTCCCAAACCCAAATGGTTTAAGTACTCTTTTGACAGCAACGGACAGTTAAGAGAACATATGAAGGCATATTATGAGCTGGTTTCCGGCAAGATGCTTGGCAAAGGGTGGATTACTGAACAGGAACATCAGGCATTGTTGCCGGTAGTTGAGTTAAAAGGGCCGGCCAGGAATCTGGTGATTCTGTCAGATTCTATTCCGGCAGATTTTGAAGAAGATATGGAATAAATTTACCTTCGGTGAGCTCGCAAGCTCGGTTCCGGCAGATTTGCATATTCATAATCCTGAATCAGTGGAAAAATCGCGTAGCACTTACTTCTATTTTGTTGATTATCTGTGCATTAATATTCTAATTCAAAACCAATTGAATTTCGAATTTTAAACAAAGGATCATTAAAATAATTATGAATCAGGGCTTTGATTATTAAGAAAATATGCGTTACTTTGCACCCCTGTTTAAAAAACACATTTTTAACACTTTAATTCTTTTTTTATGCCAACAAAAATGAGATTACAACGTCATGGTAAGAAGGGCAGACCTTTTTATCACATTGTAATTGCGGACGGTCGTGCACCCCGGGATGGAAGATTCATCGAAAAGATTGGCACGTATAATCCTGTTGCAAAGCCAGCTGAAATTGATCTTGATTTCGCAAAAGCTTACGATTGGTTTGTAAAGGGCGCAGATCCCACTCCTACTGTAAAGGCTATTCTTTCACACGAAGGAGTTCTTCACTACAACCACCTGATGAAAGGTGTTGCCAAAGGCGCATTTACCAAGGAAGTTGCCGAAGTTCGTTTCAACGAATGGAAAGCTGCCAAAGTAAACAAGGTTGAGAGTGCAGAAAAAGCAATCGAACTTGCAGCAAAAACCGAAATGAAAAAGCGTTTGGAAGCAGAAGCCAAGGTTAACGAGGCCCGCGCTGCCGAAATTGCAAAGAAACGCCTTCAGGAAGCTCATGCTGCTGCCGGTGTAACCGAAGAAGCTCCTGCTGAAGAAGCCGCAGAAGAAACTGCTGCCGAAAACACAGAAGAAAACGCAGCCGAATAATCACGGCAAATTATCAGGAAATGGAAGGTTACTTCTATCTGGGCAAAATTTTAAAACTTTTTGCTTCCAAAGGAGCCCTTCAAATCTACTTAGATGTAGATGATCCTGAAGATTATACAGAATTGGAATCAGTTTTCGTTAAAATGAACGAACAACTGATTCCTTTTTTTATTGACGACCTGGAACTCAGGCAAAAAAAGACAGCCGTAGTAACTTTTGCCGATGTTGACAACGTTGATCAGGCATCAATGCTCACAGGCTGCGAGCTTTACCTCCCCCTCAATCAACTGCCCGAACTCACCGGTAACCGCTTTTATTACCATGAAGTGAAGGGTTTCGAACTCATTGATCAGAATTATGGACTGGTGGGCATACTGGATGATGTATTGGAATATCCTCACCAGGATGTTTTCAGATGTATTCACAAAAGTGGAAAAGAAATTCTTATTCCGGTAAGCGACGAGATAATTACCGGACTCAACCGGGATTCTAAGCAGATTTTTATTCAGGCTCCCGAAGGTCTGATTGAACTATACCTCGAATAGCACAAACTGCACCATTTCCGTTTTCCGGGAAGTTTATCCGTGCAAGAAATGCAATTATGAATCTGATCCCATTACGTTGCATACTCCATTAATATTCTCACCGAAACATCACAACTCAATAGCAATTTCATTTGAATTTAAATATAGACAGGAGCAGCCGGTTTTCGGTTATTTTTGCATCACTGTTCTACCTGTAAATAATGGGTTCATGAAGAAAACGATAAAATGGGGAATACTGGGGCCCGGAAAAATTGCCCGGAAATTTGCACAAGACCTTCTGCTGCATCCCGATACTGAAATATATGCTGTAGCCTCAAGAGATTCAGAAAGGGCTGCCAATTTTGCAGCAGAATTTAATGTAAGCCGGAAATATGTTAGCTATCAAGAACTTGTACAGGATCCTGAAGTTGATATTATTTACATAGCAACGCCACATGTTTTCCATTACGAACAGGCACAGCTTTGCCTGAACGCCGGCAAAAACATACTTTGCGAAAAACCTTTCGGTATGAATGCCCGGGAAGTAACTGCCATTTCAGAATTGGCCGGGAATAAAGAACTTTTTGCAATGGAAGGTATCTGGACCAGATTTATTCCCGGAACCGAAAAAGTTCTTGAAATCATTAATTCCGGGGCAATTGGTGAAATACTAAACATAAAAGCTGATTTTGGATTTCTTGGAAATGAAAATACCACCCGCAGGGTTTATGATATTTCGCTGGGAGCAGGATCTTTGCTTGACATAGGTATTTATCCGGTTTACCTGAGCCTGTTGCTTCAGGGGATACCAAAAACCATCAATGCTATGGCCACCTTTGCAGCTGGCGGAGCAGATATCTGGTGTGGTATTTTATTTGATTTCGAAAACGGAAGCAAGGCAATTCTTGAATCTACCATGCTCGCCAATACTGAGATTGAGGCTGTAATTTACGGAAGCCGGGCAACGCTTATTATGCACCACCGGTTCCACCACACCAAACAAATTACTGTAAATTACCACAATGGCACTCAGGAAACTTTTAACATCGGTTATACCGGCAACGGCTATTATCATGAAATTCAGGAAGTGATGCATTGCCTTAAAAACGGGCAAACCGAAAGCCAGAAAGTACCATTGGAGATGAGCCTGAAACTTGCTGCAACCCTCGACAAGATACGGGAGATAATAGGGCTGAAATACGATGCCGACCTGCAGCATCAGAAATGATAAACCGGCAAATTGAAAAAGCAGAATAAACATTGCAGCGATTAATTCCGCCTGGCCTTTTCAGGTGAAATTATTTCAGATTGGGCCTGACTTTCATCCAGGTAACTACCGCCTTATCAACAAAACCCATACTCCTGAATAACTTCAGTGAAGGCAGGTTCGATGGCTCAATATGTGCAAAAACCGGCATATTTTTTTCCTTTACCTTTGCTGACATAGCATCAACAAGCATCCGGCCCAGGCCTTTTCGCCTGAATTCATTCATTACATGAAGCATCCCTACTGAACCATCGTCGTGGCTCATAACCCAGGCTACAGGAACTCCATTATTTTCAATATAAAACCCGCCTCCCAGCCGCAAACGTGTTTCGAGGTAATCCATAGACAAAAACTGCTGGTAACCTGAGTTATGGTAAACCCAGGGTAGTTGCCTGCTGGTAATCGGAAGTATTGAAATATCAGAGCTGATGTTAAAATTCCCCTCTCTGAAAAGCCTCAGGCATGTGATTTCCCATATCACTTTGTGTTTTTCTTTAACCCATTTTACAACTTCGGGGTTTGAAATTACAAGGAATTGTGATCCTGATTGCTGAAGAAGATAATTGCAGAGAAATTCTGTATTTGCATTGTGCGAGAGATAGCACCAGTTTTCGTCAGACCTGAATGCAAAGGCATACATGCCCTGTTCTTCATAAAAATTAACCAAAGGATAGTCCTTTGACATGCATAAAATACAAATGTTGTTATAGAAGTCAGAGCTTACAACTTCTGAAACCAACTCAAGATGATCTGACATGATTGAGGATTTTTACAACCGAAATCAAAATCAGTTTTAAATCAGATTCTATTAGTAAATGACTACAATTACTCAGTTTTTGTACTTTCAGGGTTTAATTTTGCGTTGATTATATCTTTCGATAATCTCAGCTTCTTTGCTTTTGTCTGAAATATAAATGGTAGTTTTACCGCCATCCAGCACAACTGCATACTTGCCTTTTACTGAGCCGCAACTATCAGCCACTTGTTGAGTAAGCACAGGCACGGTTTTTGGGTTTCGGTTTGAGAGAGGTCTGTTTTTCTTCATCTTTTTAACTTTAATGTGGGAAGATACGAAGAAAAACCGGATAAATGATTTTTTTTATGAACACACTTTCAAATATTTATGAAAAATTAACAAAACATAAAACATCTTTCGTATAAAAAAAAATTGGAATGTCTGCGATCATTGGGGATATTCGTAATTTTGGGAGTTGATAATTATAGTTTTGTTTTGTACTCAATATGAAGGGTTTTCATCGCTTTTTGTCTCTTTTGGTTTTTGCCCTGGTGAAGCTCGCAGCTTTACTCCCCATTCAGGTACTATACTTCAAGGCATCAGTACTTCAGTTTTTTGCTGAAAAAGTTCTTCAATACCGAAGGTCTGTTATTGTACAGAACATTTCCAGAGCTTTCCCCGAAATGAATTATTCGCAGATAAAAGCTTTAACACATAACTTCTACACTCACTTTTTCAGGGTATTTGCTGAGGTTATTAAAAGCCAGGGAATATCAGAAAAGGATGCAAAAGAAAGATTCAGAATCACAAATCCCGGCCTGATTGAAAACCTTCACAAACAAAATATTAATGTAATTGCACTGGGCGGACATTGGGGCAACTGGGAGTGGCTGAGTATAGCTCCGCTGTTTTTTGATTTCAGTGTTTATACGCTTTATAAACCACTCAGCAGTGGTATTATAGAGAATCTGATGGGAAAATTACGAAGCGTATTTGGACTTAAACTGTTATCGATGCAAAGGGCAGGCAGATATATACTCAAGAAAGAAGATTACCCTGCTCTGTACGTATTTATAGGAGATCAGTCGCCCAGCCACAAGGATCCGGAGTACTGCTATAACTTTCTGAATCAGGAAAGTTTATTTTTTAACGGAGGAGCAAAATTAGCCTCTGCAACAAAATCGGCAGTGGTTTACATTTCAATGAGATGTGCTAAACCTGGTTATTACGAAGTTACTTTTTCGCCCATCTCAATGCCTGATGAGCAATTGAAAGACAATGAAATATTACACAGATTTGTCAAGAGACTCGAACAAGATATTAAAGATAAACCGGAGTTCTGGCTATGGTCGCACAAACGCTGGAAACATAAACCAGACCGGAATCAATAAAAAAAAGCAGAACCCCCTTGTTCTGCTTTTTCAATTTAAAGTAACCAGTTTATTACTGATTGTAGGCCATATATTCCATCATCATTAAGTTTCCGGCTTCGTCGGGTTTTACAGGGCAATATTTGAACCACTCCTGAATTTCATCGGTAGGAAGGTTTCCTTTAATTGTAACCTTAATATTGCCGCAATTGCAACCAGTAAAGTTGGTAACATATTTGCTCGAAATCCATTCTCCCTGATTTTCTTCGGTTTTACCAAGAAAATTCCAAACATTTTTATTTCTGAGTGAAACGGTATTCATGTAATTTACAGCGTAATCAAGTTTTTCGTTGCTGGCAACAGTGATGTATTTGCTGCAAACTCCATTTTCGTCAAATTCGTAGATATGAGCAACGTTCGATTTATTCTGGTTGGTTGCTACTTCACAATAATACACCAGGCGATCAGGATAAGAAAATCTGTTCCATTGTTCCTGAGGATTGGCATCGTTCCACACCTTATAGGCTGAAATAACAGCCGATGTATCTTGTCCGATCATTACGGTGGGGGCTACTGTAGGTTTTACAGTTTTGACCTGAGCAAATACTGTTGCTGCACCGGCTACTAAAAGCAGAGAAATAAGGAAGTGTTTCATATTGATTTTGGTTTTTGTTTTGTTGATAATCAGTTAATTAACCCGTAATATTACTTTTTGTTTTACTGAGTTAGCAGTTTTGGTTTTTAAGCCCCTCAGCTATTGTAATATTATTTTACAAAATTACACCCAAACCACAATGTGCACAAGTCGGGCAAATACTGATTTTGAAAAATTCCAACAAAAATATCCATGGGTAAAAATACGCATAAAAGGAACAAAAAAGACAGCCGGACAAAATCTTTTGCCCGGCTGCTTAAGAAAAAAAATAGTTTATTACTCTAAATATCAGATAATTGCACAAATCTAACCTCATTCAAACTACGTATAGAACGGTCAGAAAAGTAATCGGCAGCCGGGTAAAGCATAAAGGCTCCTTTATGTGGAATTCCGGTCATTGGAACAATCAGAACTTCTGCCTGATCGTTGCGGTTAAATATTTCACTGTAGGTAAAAACTGCTCTGTATCCATCAGGAGCAGAGACTAAAAACAATGCTGTTCTTATATTTTCAGCACTCAAGGGATACTGTTCAGCAGTAATGTCTTTAAGCATTACACCTGTAAACGGCGATGTACCGTGAATACCCGTACCGCGTCCGTAATATACATTACCATATGAAACAAGCTGACCTGGCAGTTTACCCTCTGTAATACTCAGAACTTCATTGCTTCCATTCAGCAATTTAAGCTCAGAAGCGTACATATCAGGAATGTTTCTGTCAATCTTGAATTGAATTTTAGATGACCTCACGGTAATTTTGACAGGATTACTGATATTTCTTTCAGTAAAAAGATCAGATGCAACCACCAGCTTACTGTCAACAGGTAATGGCCACAATTCTTTGGTTTTTGATGGCACTATTCGCCTTACTCCGCTGGCAATAAGTATTTCGTGCCTGTGAATGGGATAATAAATCTCACCCCAGCTTAAAACTACTTTTTCCCCTTTGTCGTTTTCTATTTCAACAAAAAGATCAATAATGGGAGGAAACTCCGCTTCATTCTTTTTCTTAAGTACAACTTGATTCAGAATGTCATAAACAGAATAACCTTCATAAAGGTAAGCACCAGTAAAAGTTCCGTTTTTGCCATCGAATCCGGTTTCCTTTACAATTACTTCCCTTACCGGAAGTTCCTGCAACGAAACAATACCCGGATTGGCAATTTCACCGTCAACTGTAATGGTTTGCATCTTCAGTTTCTGAAGCGGGGCATCATCATAAAAATCATTTGTTTGCGCGATTACTGTTAATTGCATAATCAGCAAACCAGCAATAAGGTAAAAAATACGTTTCATTGAGAAAGGTTTAAGTGGTTTAAAACAAACTAATTATTAAAGCTGTAACCAACACTCAGGGTGATGAATCTACCCGGCCCGACATTATACTTACTATCGTAAATTTTTACATCGGTAAGATTTTGAATATTGAGTGCCAACCGCCAGCTTTGATAAAATTCCCGCCAAAATCTCAGGTCCAGCGTTGAATAGGCCGGATACCGGTCGCTGCCCAAAAGGTCATCTTTAGTATTCTGATCATTAATGTAAGCTTCGCCGGTGTACCTGAAGTTAAGAGATGCATTTACTATCCGGTGCTGAAATGCCACGCCTCCATTAGCAATAACATCGGGCACCTCGGTCATTGTCTTTCCTGACAAGTCAATAGTATCCTGCAATGCAATTTTTGAATAATTCAGAATCTTTGCATCTGCCAAGGCAAAACCAGCATATAAACTGAAGTGTTTTTTCAATTCATAATTTACACTGAGTTCCGCTCCTTTAATTTCGGCTTCGCTGATGTTGGCTCTGATAAGTACAGGCCTTTCGCCAAATCCCATATCAATGGATTGTCCGTTGGTAACATAATACTGAAAATCTTTTCCTATTGACCAGAAGGCAGACATCTCCATTTTAAGGTTTTCGAGCAGATCGCCTGTGAATGGTTTCAGATCAGCTCCGATTTCAAAGTTATTCAGATATTCAGGTTTCAGCTCAGGACTTGCAACTTTGAATCCTCCTTTTATCCTTCCTGATCGGCACATATCATCGAGTACAGCAGGCCGGAATCCTCTTGAATAACCGGCATAAACACGCATATTGTTGTTCCACCGGTAATGTGCTGAGAGCCTGGGACTGATGGCTTCTCTCACATGAGCTGCCATCGCATTATTCTGATAAATCTCCATAAACCGGGTCTCAGCAGTTGGCATTTCGATGTAAAATGCTCCATCGTAGAACCTGGCTCTGTCATATCTTAAACCGGCTAAAATGCTGAGTTTATCTTCCAAAAGCATCAGTTCATCCTGCACAAATACTGACCAGGTATTCATTTTGCCGGCATTATAAACGATATCTGTTGAGGTGTAATATTGATCGCTGGCATCTACACTCCCGGCTTTAATGTCCACACCAGCTGTAATTCTTTGATATTTACCAGCTTCTCGTGTAAATGAAGTCAGCCAACCATAATCGCGTCTTACACTCAGTACGTCGTACCACGTGTAATCATCTTTGAGATATTCATTCACTTTTTTATAGTCCTCATTCAGGAAATATGCAGAGGATACAATCTTAACCTTTCCTGTCTGTCCTTTATAAAACATTGAAAGTGAATAACTATCATGATCCGTGATATTGCCTTCAGGTTGAAAAACTTTTTCACCTGTACCACGCCGGTCGTTATAATAGTTGGAAGTTATGCCGAAAGTATGCTGATTTTTATAACTCATCTCTGCACGTAAACCTGCACCTCCTTCTTTAAGGTTTGACTTGATTATGTAAGGATTGGCTTTAACGTCTGCTTCCGACTGAGTAATATATCCGTCACTTTTCCTGTAAAAGGTATTAAAATTCCAGGTTGCATTCCAGTCGGGATTCTTTAATTTTAAACTTCCGCCGGCATTAATTCTTCCTGCAAGTGTATTAAAAGTTCCGTAATCAATACTGGCATTAAGATTTAACTTGCCACTGGGTTTACGGGTTAATATATTGATGATTCCACCCATGGCATTTCCACCGTAAATCGCGGAGCCAGGGCCTTTTATCACTTCAATACCCTGAACTTCCGACGGATCCAGCATATTCCAGTCAAAGCCTCCCCCATCACTTTTGTTTACAGGTATTCCATCAATCAGTATCAGCACCCTTCCGGCTTCTTTACCGCTCATACCACGCATGGTAACTGTAGCTTTGGTGCTGAGAATGCCAAAAGAGCGACTATAATATATTCCTGGTAATGTTTTCAGAATTTCATCAGCAGACTGTACCGGTAACTTTTCAATATCCTGAGGGTTCATCCGGTGAATACGAACCGGGGTATTTCTGATATCAGTACCTGAGCGGCTGGCCGAAACCTCAAATTCCTCAAGCAGAGCAACATCCTGGCTCAATAGGATGATAAGGTCCTTGTCACCTGATGCGACTTTAACTATAACACTTTTAAAACCGACATAGCTAAATATTAGTTCGGTATGTTTCCCTGAAAATCCGCAAAATTTAAAGTCGCCCTGCTGATTACTTGTTGTACCGGCTCCGCCAGATTGGGTAATGGTAACTCCATACAATGGTTCTCCGGTATTGGCATCAATCACTTTACCTGCAGCGCAATTCTGTCCGTCAGCCTGAGCTGAGGATAAGAGGCAAACCAAAAGAATGGCAAAGCCTGAAAGAATTTTTCTGTTCAATATCATTGCTGGATTTTTATTTCAAGCTGAATTGTTCCTGATTCAGACTCATCTGCTTTAATGACTTTAATCATTCCATACTTGCCTGACTGAGTCTTAAAAGGTATAACTCTGCCAGCATATGCATATTTACAGTTCCCGCTTACCCTTGTCGGATTATAAGCGGTAATGAGTAAACTGTCGTTGAGGGCGGCATCAAACTGAACTGGTGTTACCAACTGATTGTCAGACGTATAATAATCGAAAAGGGTAGTATTTTTTTGCGACCAATTGGCCATTGCCGGATAATAACCAACTGCAGAGGTATAACCCGGACAAGTAAACGTGGGTGAAGGTAAACCAGATGTGAAATAAAAATAAGGTACAAGGTCAATTTCCTGCTCTTTCCCGGCTGTTTCAGCAAGACTATAAACCTGTCCTTGGTCCAGATCAAGATAATTGCCGGTTTCAGTATTGTTTTGCATACCAATTGACAAAGGCCCAAAATGATGAATCTGTCCGTAATTAACGCCTTGGCCTTTATATACTTTAAATGATGCTGAAGCTGTACTTCGCGAGGCACTCATTACAAACACTCTCCAGATTTCAGTTTCAGCATTACCTTTCGGAAAAGAAAAATCCTTATCAAACCCTTCTCTGCCGGCATAAATGCCTCTGTCGAGTTGTACAGAAGTATCGTTGCCTGTAATCCTTTCAATTCTGAGATAGGTAAGTGGCGATTCAGCACCCGAAGCAAGAATGCCTATTCTTATAGTACCTCCCGGAGATATTACTGCTCCCTCGGCTGTGTAGTTTACACCTGTTTTTAAAATTACTGAGGCTTTTCCTGTTTCCGTTTCCTTCTGGCAAGAAAAAATCAGCAGAGTAATGGCCCATAAAAAAACAATCTTCCTGAAGGTGCAAATAACACCCTCAGGAAGATTATTCAAAAAACTATACTTACTCATTACTGTTTCTGAATTTTAACAGCAATTTCAAGAGTTCCGGTTTCGGTTCCGGTTACTGCAATAACTTTAATCAAGCCATACAAGCCTGATTGAATTTTAATTGCATAAACGTCTCCGGCTGTCAGAACGCTTGCTTTCTTTCTTGCTTCGGCAGTATTATAGTTGGCAAGAATAACTGCGTCGTTCTGAATGGCATCAAACTGAGCTGCTGTCAGCGTGGTTTTGTAGAAACGGGTAAGGTTCTTGGTGGTATAATTATCAGGTGATGTTGCTCCTGTAAATACTCCGGTGATGTTTGATCCGGGTGAGCCTAGTGACATGTAGTTCTGATGAGTTGGTGTATCTTCGTAGAAACAGAAAATATCTATTTTGTCCTGATTCTGGAAAGCATTTGCCTGAAAATATTTCACTGCCTGATTATTGCTCAGCGAAAGGAAACTTTCAACTGCTGCATTGTCCTGTGCGCCGAATAAAATAGTTGTGTACGAATTTATTGCACCAAAGTTACCAGTAATGGTAATGGTTTCGGTTTTTTTGTTGCCGGCAATGTCAGTAGCTGTAAATGCCCATACTTCAGTATCAGCAATACTCTTTATTGCATAAAAGTTAAAAACAAACGAAGCAGTGTTGATGGTTGAATCTACCAATACCTGATCGTTGGCTTTTACTTCAAACTTAACCAGGTTATCGGCTCCGTTTGACTGAAGAATAATACCAAAATTTAAAGTGTCTCCGTAAGCAGCTGTGGTATTACCTGTAATATATCCAGCTGTCTGATTAAAAGCTACGGTGGGTAAAACAGGTTCGTCATCGTCTTTGGTGCAACTGCTGATTAAAAAACCTGCTATCAAAGCAAATAATAGTGAAATGTGATTCTTTTTCATTTTCCTGGTTGGTTTTAGCGTTTAGATTGAATTTTCACATCGCTGGCAAAATTATAGCTTTAGTAATAAATGACAAATGAAAGTATGAATTTAGAATGATTCTAAAATAGGTAGTATAATCCTGAATCTCACATGCAGGAGACCTATAACATGTTAATCCCCAAACAGCTGTTAATGCTTGCCAGATCTTTTGGACTGTCGGTCATTACCAGCAGGTTATCACCGGGTTCAATAATTGTAGCTCCGTTTGGAGTAATGTACTTTTTATCTCTTTCAATCATAACAATCAATGCATTCTTCGGGAACCCAATGTCAACCAGAGGTTTTCCTGCTGCTGTGCAGTCTAAAGGCACCTGAACTTCAACAAGCTCATTATGAAAACCATCCGTTAGTTCAAGCTCAAGAGGGTATTTACGTTTTTGATTTTCGGGGCGGTAAAGTTTAAGCCATTTAGCAACAAAAGATAATGTTGTACCTTGCAATGCAACAGAAGTAAGAACAACGAAGAACACTATATTAAAAATTGTATCTGCTTTTACCAGGCCAGCCATTAATGGATATGTGGCAAAAATGATAGGTACAGCACCTCTCAGCCCAACCCATGAAATAAGTGTCTTTTCGCGAATCTGCATTCTGAAAAAAGACAAGCTGAGAAAAACTCCTATTGGTCTGGCAATAAATATAAGTACAAATGATACCAAAAGTCCGGTTCCTACAACAGGCAGTATCTTTGAAGGATACACCAATAAACCAAGTGCCAGAAACATCACTATCTGCATAAGCCATGCCTGCCCGTCGTAAAATTTAAGCATGCTTTTTTTGTGAATAAAGTTGTTGTTACCTAAAATAACAGCTGCAATGTAAATGGCTAAAAATCCGTTTCCGTTTAAAGAAGCAGTAATTGCATAAGTAAAAAGAACCAGACCAGTTAACAGTACCGGATAAAGTCCGTCATAATCAAGTTTGATCCGGTTAAGTACCCACACCATTATTTTGCCCATCAGGTATCCTGATGCAGCACCAACCGACATCTGAATAAAAAATGAGATAACACCAGCCCAAATGCTGCTTTCGGTATTAACGGCCAGTTGAGTAAGCGTAATAGTCAGAAAAAAAGCCATTGGGTCATTACTCCCCGATTCCAGTTCAAGCAGCGGGCGCAAGCGGCCTTTTAATCCGATATTTTTTGATCTGAGTATTGAAAAAACAGCGGCTGCATCGGTTGAAGAAATAATAGCACCCAGCAATAATCCTTCTACCAGGCTAAAGTCGGTTAGAAAATATACAAAAGCACCAACCACCCCTGCCGTTAATAAAACACCCAGTGTTGACAACAGCACTCCTTTCCACAATACTGGCTTTACACTCTCCCATCGCGTGTCCATACCTCCGGAGAATAGTATCAGGATAAGCGCAAAAACGCCAAGCATCTGAGCAATTCCAGCACTTGAAAATTCAATTCCACCCGGACCATCAGAACCGGCAAGCATGCCAATCAGAAGAAAAAGCAAGAGCGAAGGAACACCAAGTCTGCCACTTGTTTTACTGGCTACTATACTCAGCAGCAACAAAATAGCAGCAATTAAAATAATATGGTCAATATTCAGTCCAATTCCCATGTTCTTTTACCTTTTTCCTATTGATTTATCAGTAACATTCTCAATCTGAGTGCACTGTCTGGCTGTATGAATTCAATGTAAATACAAACAAATATTTACAATGTTCACAGTCATAAAACCAAAGTTACAATAATTTCTCTATTTTAAGTCTTCAGAAAAAAACAACTGAGAAAAAATAAAGATTCACAGGTTCTTTTGAATTGATAATTAATACTATAAGGAAGCATGAAAAAATTTATTTTCTATGCAAACGATTGCGGTAAAAGTTTGTATATCAGCAATTTATTTTATATCTAACTTTGCAGTGACCTAAGTTATTACCAAAATTTTACCAAATGAAAAAAGATAAAAATCATGTTGCCGGCCTGCCCGACCATGGTGTTCAAAACACCCGCGACCTGATCAGATATATAAATCTGAAACTGGCCACCATGGGTAAACCTGTATTTGATGACCGGGGCTCTTCGGGCGATGAAGCAGTGCTGGCAGATCCTGCCTTTCTGGAACTTACCTCAAACCTCATCACTACATTCAGAAGCCGGACACGACTTGTTTCTGATATTTATGCACCTGCCGACAACAGGATACAACAATTTATCAGCGAGTATCTTTCGGATCTTAAGCTTGAAAAAATTCCAAGGCTTCCGAACAATACACTTGTAAGCGACAAACCGGGAATTGCCAGAGTTCTGAGCCTTCCCCCGCATCAGAACCATTACAGCAACGAACTTGTTGATTCATACAGAATCAGGCAGGGAGTGCTTCATAATCCGAAAAATGACCGGCGTACTACGCAAGGCTCGTTTCATATTGTTGATGGCGGGCTGCCGGTTCCGGTTGATAAGATAGAAGTACCCAAAGCGGCATGGCCAAAATTTCTGGAAGCGGCTTTTAATCCACCTGCAGAGCTCAACCGTCTGCCTTTTACATCTGCTCAGAATGAAAAAGCTGAAGTGTTTGTATCTCTCCTACTGAGGCCGGTGGTTTGTCCTGAAGTAAAAGGAGTGATCAAGCGCAAAACCATGGAAGTTAGGTTTTTCGCACCGGGCAGCCTCGTAAGTAATGTTGATTTTGTTGAATCCATATTCGGAAATGCCGGCAATCCGTCAAATCCGGCCTGCGATGCTGCACTTGATCCGGAGCACTGGACTGGACACACCGGCTGTATTGTACTGGCTCCGCAACTTACCAAGCTTACTAAAAAGGAACTTGGACTTCCGCATTTCAATGATGCAACCGAAAGGCAGATACGCGATGGCGTTTGCTGGAAAGATGAAAATGAGCTGTACAACGGCGGAAATGCCTTTAAACTCACCTGCCGCGACGAAAGAGGCGTTGTGATTACACTCATTGCCGACAACTATTTCGGATATTCCAAAAAGGAGATCAAAACACAAATCAGCTACAGCGCAAATCTTTTTGGGCTTGTAGAAGAGGAGCATTCGGGCGGTGCGATAGCTTTCAGAAGGAAGAACATCGGAGCCAACTTTAACGGTGCTCTTTTTATGAAAAACCGGCTCAAAAAGAACTTCTATTTCTCTGAAGTTGTAAGTAAGTTTGGTGAGCTCATGAATCTGCAACCTGAAGGTTATGGTATTGACAAAAATTTCAGCAATATCATTTATATCCCCGAAGATACAGAAATTGATCTTTACAAAGGTACAGTTCAATGGGATAAGGAAGGACAAAAGCAAACCATTCCCCTCAGGCCTGAGCATTACTACATTTACCCATCGGGCCATAAGTTGCACATGGAAAAGCATCCTTCGGCGCCATCATGGAGGTTAGTAAGCACTCATGCCAAGGGAACTTTCTGCCATAAGCCCAGCACCGTATCGGGCGGGGGAAAATCAGAAATTTCCAAATCTTTACTCAATGCCATCATTTACGGATCATTCTTCGTAGATGATTTTGACAAGGATATGAAGGCAGCTGATGAAATCATTAACAGGAACTATTCTGGCCGCTGGAGAAATCCTGAAGAACATAATCCTGTTTCAAGGCCTTTGCTTTCTCCGGAAAGAACCCTGGGCTCTGTAATCAAGTTACTCAATCCATCTTCACAATACACCGATGAGTATAATGAGTTTGTAAAATCAATTCCGGCTCATATCAAAGCCCTGGTTTTTTATGTTAAACGCTTCTACAGGCCTGAGCGTACCAACGACAACTGGAAAGATTATTTTTCGGCCGACGTAATCAACGGGCGCAAGGGACATGAGTTGCTGTTCAACAACCGTAAACTGAGTGCAAGTTATCTGAGGGTTGGATTTGCAGGCGACAATTCCTGGTATTTGCATAAACTGAGGTCAGACTTTATTGCTGCTGCCAAAATACAGATGGAAGATGATATTACCGCTTCCATCACACTGCCAGTCAGAGAGCTCAGGTATCTGAACCCGGTTTACACCAACAGAAGTGTAAAAATTACCGAAAACTGTGAAGAGAAATTCTTTCAGCGCCCCGACGAAGCCATTCACCGTGGTTACGACAAAGAAACCGAAGCAGATCTTTCGCAAAGGAATAATTTCTGCAGCAATTACGAACCTCTCACAGCAGAAGATGGGAAACGACTGATTGAAAATGCCATAAACTTCGATCTGTATACCCGTCCCATCAAAAAGCTGATTACTGAAGGCAGTGCCGATACATCAGGAAACTATTTCATTACACCTTCACATCCCAGGATTGTAAACGGGGCTCCTTCAAAAAATCCTCGTTACCTGCAGATCCGGCCCGATCTGGTTAATCCAATTGATGATCATCTGGCTGAAATCGGTATTCGTTTCAATGAAAGGATACCGTTGAGCGAAACCGTTTTTCATCCCATCAATGCCATACTTCCCGGCAGACGCAACAATCCGCCTGAACCTAAAAATGGAATCAGAGGTCTGAGTGTTTACGGACCCATTCATTATCAGGAGCTTCCTGAATTATTTATGGATTTTGTGTGCAGCCTTACCGGAAAATCGCCATCTACCACAGGTGCCGGAAGTGAAGGTGCTCTTACCAAAGGACCATTTAATATGCTTAGTCCGGTAACCGACCTAAATAATGCCTTACTGAGCTACATTCTTTCTGATTACCATGCTTTTACATCAGCGGCTGGCTACATTGGAACAGAATCGAGGGTTGATCATGACATTTCCTTATTAATCCCGGAACTATGGAGCCGAATGGATGTTAAGGACAGAGACCCAAAAAAACTTATTGCAGAAGGCTCACTTGAAAAACTTGAAGATTTTGAATTTGAAGGCAAGATGGTATTGGCAAGCCGGCTTGGTTACAGAATTACCGAAAATTTTACCTTCAGCTATCTGAAAAGTATTTTTGATGAACCTCAGGCGGTTTTTACCGACAAGATGTTGCGTCCTGAAAAGCAAGACCTTGCTGCATTTGCCGATGGCGTCAATAACATAGTGGAAGCCCAGCAAAGAGTTGCACTCGATTATTTTGCCGATGGTAGTGCTGAAGCAGCTATCCCTCCTCTTAAAGCATTATTATATATTATGGCTTATGGTTCCTGGGAAGGAAAAACGGCCCTCGATCCGGAGGTGAGACAAATGTTTGATCGTGAGTATGTGCTTTCGTCGGACTGGTATCAGCAAAGGCTGCTGAGAAAACAGGAAATTGATGTAAACTATCTGACTCAGAGTATAGAATATATCCGGGAATTTGTCAGCAGGAGCGAAAACACTGAGTACTCCGAAGCACTGAATCTTTCACAAAGGATAACCGAAATTGAAAAAGAACTCGAATATGTGAGTTCTTCAGCCTACATTAACTTTCTTCAGGGAACTATTGGCGCTGATCCTTTGTTCAGGAATAAATAGAAATAATCACCAGACAAAAATTGAAGAGGCTCAACCCCGGGAAACCGGAAGCTGAGCCTCTTTTTATTATAAAACTAAACTGTAATCGGTTTATAATCAATTAAAAACATCCTTAAGATCTTCCGGAATAATCATTCTGGTTTTCAGATCTTCGAGCATTTCTTTCTGATTGTAACGGTCGGCATATTCCCATATTCTGGCAAGCACTGCATAAGCCTGCATGGAATCTTCGTGGTAGAAGCTTGCAAATTCAGGGCTCACAGCATTGTAATAATTCAGATTTTCAATGTACACATTGGCCAGTGTTGTGAGGAAATCATTGCCTTTATCAGGTGCTCCTGCGTCATAATACACTTCTGCCATTGGCAGCATGTAGTAGTCAAAGGTGATTTTATTGTTCGGAAACTCAGCAATACAACGATCGGCAACAGCAATGGCTTCGGTATTTTTTCCCTTGCGCTGCAGTGCTTTGGCCAATCTGAGATAACTCTGCCGTGGCATCAGTGAGTTGCGATAACTTTCAGGGTCAACATGTACGCCCGGTTTATTCAGATTACCCCATTTGCTCTTGTTCATGAGTATATCATAACTTGCAACATCGTCAACTCCGCCAAGACCGGGAGCATAATCTTCAGCCAGAACAGGGATAAATTTATAAACAATGCCTGTCTGGTGACAATATTTGTCAATATCCAGCACTTTGCTTACACTGCTTGGACTGGCAAAATACAATGGACGATCCCAATCCTGAGTAGCAAGAAAATCAAGAAGCATCAGGTCGTTTTTATAAATATAGTTAGCTTTTACATCCCATTCAATAACCGGTACAATTCTGTCGGCCATGTATGAAGGAACAATACCTGAAGCAACGGCTTTGGCTGAATCAACAGTAAGTTTCAGTCTTTTGGTGGGGAAGAAATTAATCTTTTTACCGGACTGAAGTGCAACTTTGCTCCTGTCTGACTCATCGGCAATGAAGTTAATCAGTTGTTTAAGTTCAACCCTTTCCTTAATTTCACCTCGGGTAAAGTGAGGGATGTACTCATTAACACCTTTATTATACTGTTCAGGGGTAAGAGTAAATTTGAGCGGCTCTGAATCGTAAATTTTGCGTGCCAGCTGGTGAACATACCAATCGCCTGAGGAAAGCATGTAGTTGACCACTCTGATGTCAGTTCTCACACCTTCAACTTCCTGAGCATACCAGAGCGGAAAAGTATCATTATCTCCATTGGTAATTAAAACTGCATTCGGAGCACATGAGTTCAGGTAATTGTATGCAAAATCGCGGGCTGCATATTTATCTGAGCGATCGTGGTCGTCCCAGTTTTCGGCTGCCATAATCCCCGGAACCAGAACTAAACAAACAGCAGTGGCTGATCCTGCAGCAAGCACATCATTAAGCTTAAGTTTTTTGGTGAGAGCATCCCAAAGGGCTATAACACCAAGTCCAATCCAGATGGCAAAGGCGTAAAAAGATCCTGCATAGGCATAATCCCGTTCACGTGGCTGGAAAGGAGTTTGGTTGAGATAAATTACTATGGCCAGTCCGGTCATAAAGAACAGCAATGCAACAATCAGCCCGTCTTTATAGTTTTTGTTGAAATGGAATAACATACCCACCACACCAAGCAGAAGAGGCAACAGGTAATAGGTGTTGCGGGCCGGGCTTTGCATACCCTGAGGCAGGTCTGTCTGTTTGCCTAATCGCATTTCGTCGAGGAATTTTATTCCACTCAGCCAGTTGCCATTTTGTATGCCACCATGACCCTGAGTATCGTTTTGCCGGCCGGCAAAATTCCACATAAAATACCTGAAATACATGTGCCCGAGCTGGTATCTGAAGAAAAACCTCAGGTTCTCTCCCATTGTTGGCCTGATAATGGTTTCAGGCTCTCCATTATTATTGATGGCTTGAATGGGAATCCCCTGAACTTTGCCCCAACTCTTATATGCCCTCACATGGTTTTCCTGAGGGCTGTACATCCTGGGGAAAATGGTGGTGAATCTGGGATCAAAATTCGCTACGTCATTTTCGCGTGTATCGGTAATAATATACTTTCCTGCTTTTTTGTCGCGAACATATATTGGAGACCCATCGCTGTAGGGATCCTGCGGGTCGAGCGGTGCACTGTAATATTGTCCGCTGAACAAAGGCCAGGTACCGTATTGCTCACGATTCAGATAAGATAGCAAACTGATTGCATCATCAGGATTGTTCTCATTAATCGGAGTGTTGGTATTTGCTCTGATAACCAGCATGATAAATGAAGAATACCCGATCAGGATAAAGGTAAGCGATAGCAAGGCCGTATTGGCAATGAGGTTTCCTTTGCGGTGGGTGTAACGCAAGCCAAAAACAAGGCCGGCAGTGAGCAGCAGGAAGTAAACAATGGTGCCGGAATTAAATGGCAATCCAAGGGAATTTACAAAAAGAAGCTCAAACCGGGCTGATAAATCTACCACCCAGGGGATAATGATGTACATTATAATTGCCAGCAACAAAACCGAAGTAGCACCGGTTATAATAATTCCCCTGGTGGTAGCTTTGTACTTTTTGAAATAATATACATATGCAATTGCCGGAATAGCCAGCAAGTTAAGCAAGTGAACACCAATTGACAAGCCAACCAGGTAAGCTATAAAAACTATCCATCTTATGGAATGTTTCTGATCTGCAGCTTCTTCCCACTTAAGGATAGCCCAGAATACAACAGCTGTAAAGAAGGAAGACATAGCATACACTTCGCCTTCGACTGCCGAAAACCAGAATGAATCGGTAAATGTATAGGTAAGCGCTCCAACCAGACCACTTCCCAACACCACCCACATCTGACCATTGGTCATATCACCTTCAGCTTTTACCAATTTTATAGCCAGGCGGGTAATAGTCCAGAAGAGGAACAAAATGGTAAAGGCACTCACCAGGCCCGACATAAAGTTAATCATCAAAGCTACCTGAGATGTATCGCCAAAGGCAAACAAGGAGAAAAATCTTCCGGCCATCTGAAAGAGCGGTGCTCCCGGCGGATGCCCAACCTGAAGTTTATAGGCTGTGGCAATGTACTCTCCGCAATCCCACCAACTGGCTGTTGGCTCAAGCGTGAGGGTGTAAACAATCAGGGCGATGGCAAAACTTACCCAGCCGAAGATGTTGTTTAGTTTTTTGTAATTCATTACTGGAGAATTATTTATGTAAATAATGGTAATATGCGGTTACAAAAAATCAAATGGAAACTACCTGACAGGTTAATAAGTCAGAACCGTCCAAATCCTGTTGCTCAATTTAAAGCACAAGGCGCTGCGAAGTTAGTGAATTTAGAATAACGTTAATTGGCATACTATTATTAAATAATGTTAAGGAATTGAAAAGTTTAGTATCATTGTATGACATTAATCTACAATATATTATTGAAATATCCCGGTAATTTAGCCTTCTGCTGATATAAAAACAGATAATACTTTATAATTCAGGTCTTCTAAAAATTGGTCATTTCTCGATTAAATGATCAAGGTGGATTCAGGTATAATACAGTGCAAACAAGCCTGAAAATTCTAATCAATTATTATTTTTATCTGAGTTAAAGAATAAGTTGTACCTAAAAATAGAAATCAGTAAAGTTAAAATTATTGTATTACGTTGTTATTCAACAATATAAATGTAACTAATTTTAACATAAGACACTATACTTTTGTGTGTTTTCAGCGATAAAATTAATTTCTGCAAAGAAAAACTTAAAATTCGCTTAAAAAAATTTTCGCAAATCAAAAAAATGCCTATTTTTGCACACCTTTTACAGGGATTCTGTCCGATGGTGTAAAGGCAGCACAAGAGATTTTGGTTCTCTTGGTCTAGGTTCGAATCCTGGTCGGACAACATTAAAAAACAATCACCCCGCTGCGATAATTCGCGCGTACTCAATGGTGAAACTAAGTTGAGGGGACTGAATTGTCCCCTCTTTTATTACATCGCAAAAATGATTGAAAAAGACGCCATTACCCGTGAAGTTGAGTCGGTTTTAGCTGAAACTGACAAATTTGTGGTCGAAATCAAGGTGAAAGCCGGCAATCGCATCACCGTTCTTCTCGACAGCGATACCAGCATTTCCATCGATGATTGTATTGCCGTTACCCGGCATATTGAGTCTGTTTTTGACCGCGAAACCGAGGACTACGACCTGATTGTTTCCTCGGCAGGAATCGATCAGCCTTACAAACTACTCAGGCAATACATCAAAAATGTTGGCCGCGAGGTTGAAGTTACCCTGAAAGATGGCAGCATTTTTACCGGCAAACTTACATCGGCCGATGCTGAGAAAATATCGGTTTACCGGAAGACCAAAGTTAAAAAAGTTGAAACTGAAGAAACAAGGGAAATTCCCTTTGCAGAAATAAAGCAAACCAAAGAGGTTATCTCTTTCAAATAAACAAACAAAACAACGATTACCAAGAACACCGAAGCAATGGAACATATCAATTTAGTCGAAACCTTCTCCGAATTTAAGGAGTTTAAAAACATCGACCGCGAAACCATGATGCGCATCATCGAGGATGTTTTCAGGCATATGCTCATCAAAAAATACGGCTCCGACGAAAATTTCAATGTCATTGTCAATATTGACAAGGGTGACCTTGAAATCTGGCGTAACCGTGAGATTGTGGAAGACGGTGAAGTTGAGGACGAAAACAAACAAATTGAATATTCCGAGGCTATTAAAATAGAGCCCGATTTTGAGGTTGGTGAAGAAGTATCGGAAGAGGTTAAAATGAAAGACTTCGGCCGCCGCGAAATTCTTACCATCAGACAGAACCTGATGTCAAAAATTCAGGAGTACGAAAAAGATAACGTTTTCAAAAAATACAAGGAACGTATCGGCGAAATCATTACCGGTGAAGTATATCAGGTTTGGAAAAAGGAAATTCTTGTGCTCGATGACGAATACATTGAACTAACCTTGCCCCGTTCGGAGCAAATTCCTTCTGACTTCTACCGCAAAGGTGATACCATCCGTGCAGTTGTTAACAGGGTGGATATGAGAAACAACTCTCCGGTAATCATCTTATCAAGAACAGCACCTGCTTTTCTCGAAAGACTTTTTGAACAGGAAGTACCTGAAGTTTACGATGGTTTAATCACCATTCGCAATATTGTGAGGGTTCCTGGAGAAAGAGCAAAAATAGCAGTTGAAAGCTACGACGACCGAATTGATCCGGTAGGCGCTTGTGTAGGTATGAAAGGTTCACGTATTCATGGAATCGTAAGAGAACTGCGTAACGAAAATATTGACGTTATCAACTTTACCAACAATCCATCGCTTTACATAACACGAGCTTTGAGTCCTGCAAAAATTTCGTCAATCACCATAAACGAAGGCGAAAAAAGGGCAGATGTGTTCATGAAACCCGATCAGGTTTCACTCGCTATTGGAAAAGGTGGCTATAATATTAAACTGGCCAGCAAACTTACAGGCTACGAAATTGATGTTTATCGTGACACTGATATTGACAATGAAGATGTTGATATTCAGGAATTTAACGATGAGATTGATCAGTGGATTATTGATGAGTTTAAAGCCATTGGTTGCGATACCGCCCGCAGCGTGCTTGATTTGAGCATAGAAGAGCTGGTTAACCGCACCGACCTTGAGGAGGAAACCATAAAAGAGGTGGTGAGGATTCTCAGGGCTGAATTTGAATAAATGCTTACGCAAAATTATTGTTCACGCGGATAATTCCGGAATACTAAGGGTTTGGAGAACATTTTTAGCGAATTTTTACAGAAAATCCGTAGCAGCAAACGGATAATAACATCAAACTACAACATGTCAGAAGTAACAAAAACAACAAGACTTGGGAAAGCAGCTCAGGAGTTCAATGTCGGGGTTCCTACCATTGTCGAGTTCCTTCACAAAAAAGGAATAAAAATCGACAATAACCCCAACACCAAACTCACTCCCGAGATTTACACTATGCTGGTGAAGGAATATCAATCTGAGAAAACTGTAAAAGAGGTTTCCAAAAAGATTGAACTCGAATACACTCAGCACAGAACCATTACCATTTCCGACAAACGTCCTCAGGTTGAAGAAGATGTTGACGTTGACACCGGAGGAGATCTGTTTATCAGAAATACTCAGATTGACCATGGTACTACAGTCAAATCCAAACCTGCTGATGAGCCCAAACCAGCTCCTGCTGCCGAGCCT
The DNA here is from genome assembly GCA_024709105.1 of Lentimicrobium sp. Lineage (GTDB taxonomy): Bacteria > Bacteroidota > Bacteroidia > Bacteroidales > Lentimicrobiaceae > Lentimicrobium. The sequence goes on from JANJXJ010000096.1 coordinate 61,582, forward strand.
GCTAAGGAAACAGTTGCAAAGCCTGAACCAAAAGCTGAAGCACCGGTTGAGGAAGTTATTGCCCAACCAGAACCTAAGCTTGTTGAAGAAACTCCGGTTGCTGCTCCGGAATCTACTCCTGAACCCGAAATTCACAAAAGTAACCCTGAACCTGTTGTAATTAAATCAGAAGAACCTGTCCAGCCCATAGATATTGTTCATCCTGAACCTGTTAAGGAAGAAAAGACAATTGAACCCGAACCTGTGGTTGAAGCCCCTGAGCCTGTTACTGATGAAGTGTCTCCCAAGCCCGAAGAAATTGCAGCAGATGAAACTCCGGCAGAAACAACAACCGGAATTAAGGTTCTGGGAAAAGTTGACCTGGATCAGTTCAGGCGGCCGGCAAAGAAAGGCAAAGACAAAGACCATAAAAGAAAAGAGCAACCTGCTGCTGCCAAACCGGTTGAAAAGGGAACTCCTGCTCCGGCCGTGAAAGAAACACCAGCCCCTGCCCCTGCCCCTGTTGCTGCTCCTGCTCCTGTTGCTGAACCGGAACCTGTTCAACCAGTTGAGACTGTAGCTCCACAAGTTGAGCCGGTTGCTGTTCCTGAACCAGTTGCAGAAAAAGCACCCGAGCCTGTAATTCCCGCTCCGGTAGAAAGAGAATCAAACTTTCTTAAAACAGAAGTAAGGAAATTAGAAGGTCCTACCATTCTTGGTACCATGAAATTGCCCGAGCCTCGCAAACCCGAGCCTAAGAAACCGGTTGCATCATCCTCGGACAACTCTCTAAATTCCAAGAAAAAGAAACGCAAACGCATCAAAAAACAGGGCGAAGGTGCCGGTGAAAACCAACAATCAACCCCGGGTGCAGATAATACAAACAGCAACAATAATAATAACCGTCAGCAGCACCAGCATCCCCACAGCGGACCCGGAAAAGGAAAACCACAGCGCGACAAGCGGGGTCCCGCGCGTCCTGAACCTGTTAAAGTTGAGCTATCAGATGAAGATATCCAGAAGCAGATTAAGGAAACGTTGCAGCGATTGAGTGGTGGCGGAAAATCGAAAACCTCAAAACACCGCCGCGAGAAACGCAGTCTGGCAAGCCAGCATCAGGCAGAGGAGGCACTCCGCCGTGAAGAAGACCTCAAGACCATTATGGTTGCTGAATTTGTTACAGCCAATGAATTGGCCAACCTCATGAACGTTCAGGTTACGCAGGTAATTTCAACATGCCTCTCGCTCGGACTATTTGTTTCCATTAATCAAAGGCTTGATGCTGAGACCATTGTGGTTGTTGCCGATGAATTTGGATTTAATGTAAAATTTGTTGGTGTTGAGGATGCTGAAACTGCAGTTGACGAAACCGATGCTGACGATCCTGCAGATCTTGAACCTCGTGCACCCATTGTAACTGTGATGGGACACGTTGACCATGGTAAAACCTCACTGCTTGACTACATCAGAAATGCAAATGTTATTGCCGGTGAAGCCGGAGGTATTACTCAGCACATTGGAGCCTATGAGGTTAAATTGGAGAACGGAAGGAAAATTACTTTCCTTGATACTCCCGGTCACGAAGCATTTACTGCTATGCGTGCCAGGGGAGCCAAAATAACCGACATTGTAATTATTGTTATCGCTGCTGATGATACTGTGATGCCTCAGACAGTTGAAGCCATCAACCATGCACAGGCGGCTGGTGTTCCTATTATTTTCGCCATCAACAAGATTGATAAATCGAATGCCAATCCCGAAAAAATCAGGGAAGAACTTTCGAAAAGGAATATATTGGTCGAAGACTGGGGCGGCAAATATCAGAGTCAGGAAATCTCAGCCAAAAAAGGACTTAATGTTGAGCTGCTTCTCGAGAAAGTACTTTTAGAAGCTGAAATGCTTGAACTTAAAGCCAACCCCAACCGGGTTGCCAATGGAACCATTCTTGAATCATCACTTGATAAAGGCCGTGGATATGTTGCCAAAATTCTGGTGCAAACCGGTACGCTGAAAATCGGAGACCTTGTAATCGCAGGTACTACCCTGGGTAAAGTGAAAGCAATGTACAACGAAAGGAATCAGCCTATTAAAGAAGCTGGCCCAAGTACACCGCTTCTGCTGCTGGGATTAAATGCAGCTCCTCAGGCAGGTGATACATTTAAGGTGATGACCGATGAACGTGAAGCCAAAAACATTGTTGCCAAACGTCAGCAACTGCAGCGCGAACAGGGTATCAGAACTCAAAAACACATTACACTCGACGAAATCGGACGCAGGATTGCCATTGGCGATTTCAAGGAACTCAATATCATTGTTAAGGGAGATGTTGACGGTTCTGTAGAGGCTCTCTCTGATTCGTTGCTCAAACTTTCAACTCCTGAAGTTCAGGTAAATATCATCCACAAATCGGTGGGTGCCATTACCGAAAGCGATGTATTGCTTGCCACAGCATCCAACGCAGTAATTATAGGATTCCAGGTAAGGCCTACCTTAAGTGCACGTAAACTTGCTGAGCATGAGCAAATTGATGTAAGAACCTATTCAATTATCTATACAGCCATCAACGAAATTAAAGCGGCCATCGAGGGTATGCTTTCTCCCGAAATTGAGGAGAAGATTCTCTGCAATATCGAAGTTCGCGATACTTTCAAAATTACCAAGGTTGGAACCGTTGCAGGTTGTATGGTACTTGATGGAAAAGTAACCCGAAATACCAAAATCAGAATTATACGCGATGGTATCGTAGTACATACCGGAAGTCTGGGCTCTCTCAAACGTTTCAAAGATGATGTTAAGGAAGTTTTATCTGGTTATGAGTGCGGACTTAATATCGAAGGTTACAACGATATCAAAGTTGGCGACATTATTGAAGGTTACGAGAATGTAGAAATCAAACGTAAATTGTAATGTGAATATCATTTCTTAATAAAAGCTCCCAATCCGGGGGCTTTTTTTGTATTTATCCAATAAATAATTAATGATTGGCTAATAAAATTGAAAACAGTTTCGGAATAACACGAAACGAAAAAAGCCTCTGAAAAGAGGCTTTATTCATATTTGGAGTTTTCAGACTATTTCAGGCGGCTCACAAGTGTAAAGTACTCTTCGTACCTTGCCTGCACATCGGCCCAGTTCAATTTGTTCCAGAAGTTCTGGATATATTCAGGCCTTTTGTTCTGATACTTCAGATAGTAAGCATGTTCCCATACATCAATTCCCAACAGCGGAAATCCTCTGCGCTCAACTGTATTCATAAGCGGATTATCCTGATTAGGAGTAGAGGAAATAAACAATTCGTTGGTTGCAAGATCAACTGAAAGCCATGCCCAACCAGAACCGAACCGGGTTTTGGCAGCATCTTCAAATTGCTTTACAAACTCTTCGTATGATCCAAATTTGGCAACAATGGCATCCATAAGCCTGCCGGAAGGTTTGCCACCTCCATTGGGTGACATATTTGACCAATACAAAACGTGGTTATAAAAACCACCTGCATTATTGCGGAATGTTGCAGGAAACTCGGTGATTGAACCAAACAATTTGTAAAACGACATTTCGCCGGTTTCGGGAGAAGTTTCAATGGCCTTTTTGTAGTTATTGAAATAAGCTCTGTGGTGACGATCATAATGAATCTCCACAGTGGCTTTATCAATCACAGGCTCAAGTGCTTCATATGTATAGGGTAATCCCGGGAACGGAGCATCTTTGATACTGATGAACCAATCGGTACCCGTTCCGGTAAAGACAGGAGTAGCTGAAACTGCTTCAATTGCGGGTTTTCCGGCTTGAGGAGCTTTACTTTTTGCTGCCTGCTGAGCTTCTGAGTTGAAAGTAAGCATCAGCATTGCAGAAGCCATAATGAAATTTAAAAAAAATGTTTTCATAGTTTAGTTTAGTTTTGAAAAAAAACCGGACATTTTTTGTCCGGTCAGTTAAACAATCCTGATTAGAAAAAGTATTTTATTTTAACGCTTTTTCATAATTATCTGATACTTTTTCCCAGTTTACCAGATTCCAGAAAGCATTGATATAGTCGGGGCGACGATTCTGGTATTTGAGGTAATAGGCGTGTTCCCATACATCAAGGCCCATAATGGGAGTACCCTGACAATCGTGCACATCCATAAGCGGATTGTCCTGATTGGGTGATGAGCAAACACAAAGGCTGTTGTCGGCCTTTACACTCAACCATGCCCAGCCGCTTCCGAAACGGTTGGCTGCTGCATCGTTAAACTTCGTTTTAAAATCTTCAAATGAACCAAAGGCTTTGCTGATTTCTTCAGCCAGTTTGCCAACAGGTGCTCCACCACCATTAGGCCCAAGAATTTCCCAGAAAAGATTATGATTAAAGAAACCCCCGCCATTGTTGCGCACAGCTGCAGAAGCTTTACTGATCTGGGCAAATATTTCATTCAGACTCTTGTTTTCAAGCTCTGTTCCCTGGATTGCAGCAACAAATTTGTCGAAATATGCTCTGTGATGTTTTGTATGATGGATTTCCATCGTCATACGGTCAATGTGTGGCTCAAGAGCATCGTAGGCATAAGGCAATGCCGGAAATTCAAAATTCATTTTATTCCTCCTTGTTAAAAAGTTATTTTGTGTTATTTAGATTCTGTTTAAATAACAAGCAAATACGGGTTTTGTTTAACGAAGGAAGGATATGCAGAATGCTTTACTAAAGTTTCTTCACAGTTTTCAAACGAGGTAGACTGACCCCAAAACAGATAATCCGTAATCACATTACGGTCATTTACAGAATCTTAAAAGATCACAAAACCGATAGCCCGGACAATATGGGTACTTGCAGAAATACTAAATAACAGATTAGCAATAATTTGTTTATCAATCACTTAACAAATAAATTAAAGCCAAAGATCAAAACTCAACAGTTATTTTAATGTTGAGTTGCCGCGGTGTAAGGTAATTGGGAACCCCGTAACTGCGATTGTTTACATCCTTAACCCAGGTGTAGGAGATGGTGTTGTTCACCTGCAATAGGTTTAGCACCTCGGCACTAATCCAGATGTTGTCGATGTATTTTCTCCAGAGCCGGGGATTGGCATCCAGTTCATTTGCTTTATTTTTATTACCGGCTATTTGTTTCGAAAAGCCAATATCCACCCTGCGGAAAGAGGGCATACGCTGAGAATTTCTTAAGCGGGGGACTCCGGGCGGGCTGTAGGGCAGTCCGGTTCCAAATAGCAGGTTGAGGTGCATTTTAAAGGTTGGATTACGCGGCAGGTAATCCTGAAAAAACAAACCGAAGGTAAGTAACTGATCGGTGGGCCGGGGCATCATTCCTCGTTCGGAAGTGATACTATCACCAATTTCAAGGTTGGTAGTATATCCCGGAATGATGAGTTCGCCGTCTGTATTATAGTAATCGGTATAAAAATCACCTTCAATATCTTCGCGGGTTTGCATAAACGAAAGGCTTGCCCAGGATTCTATACCATTCACAAACTCACCATTTACCTTAAGGTCAATTCCGGTAGCATATCCTTTGGCATTGTTGGTTGCAAAATATCGGATGCGCACATTGTCAACCTCATAGGGAACAAGGTTGGTAAGGTATTTGTAATACGTCTCCCCTACAAACTTAAATGGCCGCCCCCATGCCTTGAAATTGAGGTCGGTTGCCGCAACAATATGATAGGATGTCTGGGCTTTTACATCGCGGTTGATGGTTCCGTCTTTGGCCCGGAGTTCCCTGTAAAATGGCGGCTGATGATACACACCGGTGGTAAATCTGAAAAGGATATCGGTTTCCCAGTGTGGTTTATATGATATTCCTGCCCTGGGGCTGGCAACCAGCTGCGAATTCAAATCCCAGTAATTCATCCTGATTCCGGCATTGTAACCAATAGTTGCCTTTTCGGTTTCGAATGAGCCGGAATATTGCGCAAAACCTGAAATACGGTTGCTTTGCAGTTCAATGGTTGTTCGTACCACATCCTGAAGGCTGATATCTGACTGGTTCCCGGCCATCCCCGGTATACCCATTGTATACGGGAGTGTATAACCGGCAGAATCATTCATATTCCATTCATTCAGCTTATCGCTGATGATTTCATGCTGATATTTTAAACCCCACTGCAATAAGCGGGTACTTTTTTCATAAGTACCCCGGTGTTCAGCATTAATTACAGTAGCATTCAGATAGTTGCGCGCATGGTTAAGATAAGTGCCTACGCCGCGGGTATCAATAGCCTGTCCGAAAACGCTGCTCTGCGCATCGGTTTCCAGCTCAGAAATCCAGTATTGCCCCATGATATCGAAAGTCTCACTTTCAATCGTCTGGAAAGAAGAAGCAATAAACTTCAACGACAACTCCTTACTGGGTTTGTAATGAGTTGTAAATGCACCCATATAGTTTGTAAAACGGTCAACTTCTTTACCTTCGAAGTAGACCCTGAGTTGCAATGCTTCATTGATGGTTCCAAAACTGGTGGTCCTGTCTGTAGGTATAAGAGTATAAGAATTTCTGGCGTAGTTGCCCAGAAATGAAAACTCCAGTTTCGGGTTTAGCTCGTAAAGCAACATTCCCTGAACATCGGTAAACGATGGTTTATAATCTCCCTGTGTTTCAAGCCCTTTTAAGATGTATTGATTGGATTTTTGCCGGAAACCAAACAGATACATCAGCCGGCGGTCGGCGGTAGAACCTTCCAGGTGAACTGAAGCGCCCAAAAGGCTTGCACTCACCGAACCACGGGTTTTGGTAGGTCTTTTGTACCGGATATCGAGAACCGATGATAATTTATCACCATACTTTGCTTCAAATCCGCCTGCTGAGAAAAGGATTGAAGCAACCATATCAGAGTTCAGGAAACTAAGCCCCTCCTGTTGCCCGGAGCGGACCAGAAATGGCCTGTAAATCTCAATATCATTGACATAAACCAGATTTTCATCATAATTCCCACCCCTTACCGAATACTGCGAACTTAATTCGTTGTTTGATGCCACCCCGGGCATGGTTTTCAACAATGCTTCTATTCCGCCTGACGCGCTGGGAATGAGTCCGGCAAGCTTGGGATCAATGGGATTGAGGTTGGCGGAGCGGATTTGTCTGTCTTCAACAACAAAATCGGGCAACTCAGTAACAGACTCTCTAAGTTTTCTCCTGAGCTCATATCGTTCGCCGGGAGCAAGTTTAACCCGTGCTGTTTGAGGTGAATAGCCCACTGAAGAAATTACCAGCAACAATTCTTTTCCGGCCTGTACTTTAAGGGAAAAAGTGCCATCTTCGCGAGTGGAGGCGCCTCCTGGAGTTCCCTGAACATATATATTAACCAATGGAAGAGGCCGGTTCTTCTCGTCAGTTATTTTACCAAATACCTCAGCAAGATCCTGAGCTGATAAGCCCAATGAAGAAAGCAGGATTGCAATCAGCGTCAGAAAGCGTGTGTTTAATTGAAAAAAATGAGGCATATTTCAGGGGTATTCAGTCTTTGCGTTTAAAATCTCCTCTTTTCCAGGCCTTGATAAACTCAGCCCAGGCAAAGGGGTTAAATAATGGAATAGGTTGTGCCTGCCCGCGATAATACAACTTGCTCACCTGATTGTCCATGTAATTCCGGTAGTTCATGCTTCCATCCATAGGCATGGCTCTGGCGCGTTCGCGCATTTCCATTTTATCAAGATTTCTTTGTGCGATGGTGAGGTCATCGTCAGGTACTTTATTTTTGACAAAAGCCTGCCTGAACTGCTCTTTGGTCGGCCACGGGTATATAACGGTTTCTTTCAGCAATATTGTATCATTGGTCATAATTTGTACCAGGGAATAACGATTGGATCGCAGCGTATCCGGGATTAAATATTTCCCCGGCTTAAAACCAACGGCAGTAAAATGAATTTCATCGCCTTTTCTTGCTACCAAGGAGAAAAAGCCAAAAGCATCACTGATGGTTCCCCGGTTAACACCTTTGATTTTGATGTTGACATAAGGCACGGGGTCAAGGCTGTCGCCGGTGACAATCATACCTGAAAACTGTACGAGATCATCATCCGGGCTTTGTGCAACCACCTGCACAACTCCCGAAAACAACAGCAGGAATACAAGTGTCCACAGTTTTTTCATGATTGCAGGCAAATATAGCCGTTTTTTTGCCACCAAATTTATGCTTTAGGCTATGATAAATGATTTAACACTTTTTTTGCAAAGGCTGCAGGCGTAAACGCAAAAAAGCTGTTGCAAAAGGCAACAGCTTCAATATTTTACACGAGACTCAGAAAGACTTAGAAAGAGATAAAGCCTTTATCGCGGGCATCTTTCAAAGCAGCACTGATTCCTTTTTTGCTGATGGTACGAATACCGGCAGCTGAAACTTTTAAAGTAATCCACGCATCCTCTTCGGGAATGTAGAATTTCTTAACCTGCAGATTGGGATAAAATCTGCGTTTGGTTTTTATGTTTGAGTGGGAAACTTTGTTTCCAACTATCATTGCTTTGCCGGTAATTTCACAAATTCTTGACATGACTATGAATTAACAGAGTTTTTCATTTGGGTTTGCAAAGGACGTAATAATTTTTTGAATACGCAACATTTTTTTGAAAAAATTGACTCCGAAACTGGGAAAAAATGCACATTGGGAAAAATCATCAGAACACATTACTAATCAAAGAATTGCAAGAAATGATGTGGGCGGATCAGAAAGCGCAAGAAAAAATTTATCAAAAAAAAATTGACCTTATCATCCATTTTACCGTCAATTTTTCAATTGGACTTTGGATTCGGATGAAAATTGAAAGGATTACAAAAATTTAAACACAACTAATAATTACTCTATCCTTTCAATTCACTGGCCCTGGCCTTAACCTGCTCATTCATTTCAAGCTTATACTGAATAATTTTGTTTCTGATTGTATTATCCTTTGCCGATAGTATCTGGGCTGCAAGAATGCCTGCATTTTTTGCACCATTCAGAGCTACTGTAGCAACCGGAACTCCTCCTGGCATTTGTAAAATGGACAATACAGAATCCCATCCATCAATCGAATTTGATGACTTGATCGGCACACCGATTACAGGCAATGGGGAAATTGCGGCAACCATTCCCGGGAGGTGTGCTGCTCCTCCTGCACCTGCAATAATTACATCAATACCCCTGAGATGTGCGTTGGATGCAAATTCAAACAATTTATCGGGAGTTCGGTGGGCCGAAACAATATCAATTTCGCAACCTATGCCAAACTTTTCCAACATCTCTGCTGCCTGCCGCATAACAGGAAGGTCTGAATCAGACCCCATCACAATACTTACTGACTTTCTTTCCATGATTTTACCTTTATCAGATTTTTAACCTTATCGGCTTTTTGCAATGCACAATCGAGGGTTGATGACATCACAGTAGCGTGCCCCATCTTTCGGTAAGGTTTGGTTATTTTTTTACCATAAAGATGAATCTTAACTCCTTCAATAGCCATACTTTCGGTGAGTCCTTCATACATCACCGGCCCATCATGTCCTTCTGCGCCCAGTATGTTTATCATAACTGAAGGCAGTTTTATTTTAGTACTTCCCAGCGGGAGATTCAGTATCGCCCTTAAATGCTGTTCGAACTGAGAAGTTATAATGCTTTCTATGGTATGATGTCCGCTGTTGTGCGGCCTTGGAGCCATTTCGTTTACAATTACCTCGCCTTTCGAATCAATAAAAAATTCAACAGCAAGCAGGCCTGTCATATTCAGGAGTTCGATTATTTCTCCCGCAATTCCAATTGCATTTTCTGATTGCTCAACAGTTACAGACGACGGACAGATAAGCTTATCCACCAGATTCGCTTTCGGATCGAAAAGCATTTCAACCACAGGATAACACTTAACATTTCCTTTGCTGTTGCGTGCTGTGATTACTGAAATTTCTTTTGCAATGTCTACCTTTTCTTCAATTACTGATGGTCCGGGAAGTAACCCGGGCAAATCATCTTCGGTATTTATAACAGCCACTCCCCTGCCATCGTAACCACCTTTCCTCAATTTTTGAACAAACGGAAAACTGATTTGTCCTGAATTTATTCCTGCCAGGATCTCTTCAATACTTTCATAAAGCCGGAACTCCGAAGTTGGTAAGCCATTCTTTTTGTAAAATGCTTTTTGCAGGCCTTTATCCTGAATCAACTCCAAAATATCAGGGTCGGGATAAATTTTGAACCCCTCTGATTTCAACTTTTTTAAGGCATCAGTATTAACACTTTCGATCTCGAATGTCAATACATCAACCAGTTTCCCGAAATTATAAACATCATCAAAATTAAGATGGTTGCCTTTCACATATTTTGATGCAATACTGCGGGCGGGACAATTCTCATCATTATCAAGCACATAAGTAATAATGTCCCACTTACTTGCCTCCTGAATCAGCATTTTTCCCAGCTGACCACCCGCAATTATGCCCAATTTAAGGCTTGAGGTTACCAATCTTTCCATAATACCATGATGTTGTTCGTTCAATTGAATATCAGTTAACAAAAATTCCAGCCATTAGTAGTGCTGAGTTTATATTTCAGGAAACTGAAAAATCCAATTTTGTGCAAAGTTAGGCAAGGATTTACAAAAAACAGGAAAAGTTATTCTACAGATCCTGAAGTTTATGATTTTTTTGCATGTTGTAATACTGATCCACTTTGAAATTGCATAGAATACTGATACTAATTCCCAAAGATGATGAAATTTTGAAGAAATACATCGAAAGAATAGAACAGATATTTTTTCCGGATTAAAGAAGAAAAACCTTTGTAGTATTCCAAAAATTCCTGTACGTTTGAGGCCTTCTAAATGCCTGCCCTATGAGCAAAAAATTCGATCCACGGAAGAACTACCTTGAAACTAAAAAAGCCGCCGGTTATGTACCACGAAATGCGGCTACTCAGCAAACCTACGACAATATTGGTTTTATGTCGGGGCTTGAAGTGCATCAACAGCTAAAAACCAGGGAAAAATTATTTTGTCATTGTCCTGCCGGGGTTTACCAGAAACCCGATGTGTTTGACGCGGAAGTTATACGGCATATGCGCCCTACCCTCAGCGAACTGGGAGAATACGATGGCACTGCACTGATGGAATTCAAAACCCGTAAAGAAATTATATACCGCCTTAAAAACGAAACCACCTGCACTTACGAGGTTGATGATACTCCTCCGTTTCCATTGAACAGGGAAGCCCTGGAAATTGCCATAGAAATATCCTTGCTTTCAAAACTCAATATTGTAGGCGAAGTACATATAACCCGCAAGCAGTATCTCGATGGCAGCATCCCCACCGGATTTCAGCGCACAGCAATCATTGGTGTTGAAGGCGAAATTCCATTAAAAAACAAAACAGTAAGGCTTATTCAGCTTAGCCTTGAAGAAGATTCATGCCGCGAGGTATCAGACATTGGCCATACCCGAATATACCGCACCGACCGCCTGGGAATGCCTCTGATTGAAACTGTGACATATCCCGACATGGTTAACCCCGATGAAGTAAAGGAAGCCTGTGATTATATCAGATTTCTCAATCGTAGCACAGGGAAAGTAAGAACAGGCATAGGTGCAGGCCGCCAGGATGTTAATGTAAGCTGCCGTGGAGGAAGCAGGGTAGAAATAAAAGGTGTTGCACATACCCGGTGGATTCCGGAACTCACCCACAACGAATGTTTCAGGCAGTGGTCACTGCTGCTGCTCCGAGACAGGCTGAATGCTGATGCCGGAGATGTTAAAAATTGGAAAATCAGCCACACTACACTTGATTTTCACGATTTTAATTTCGGGTTCGCACCTCTTCGCCAGGCCAAAGACCTTAAACAACCTATTGCAGCCATTAATCTCCCGGGATTTAAAGGAGCTTTATCACATTTTACCCAGCCAGGCAAGATGTTTGCCAACGAAATTATGGAAAGGCTTAAGGTAATTGCCTGCCTCGAAATGCCCAACATGTGTCACAGTGAAGAGTTTGAGCCGGCAATTAATGAAAAGGACTGGGAAACCATTCGTAAAAAGCTTGGGTCTGGCGAAAATGATGCCCAAATCATCATTTGGGGTCCTCAGGACGATATTCCAACAGCACTGGAAACCATTGAGGAACGCTGCATCATGGCTTTTGCCGGCATCCCCAACGAAACCCGGAAGTCATTTGAAAATGGAACCACCATCTTCGAAAGGGTACTTCCCGGAGCTGACAGGATGTATCCGGATACCGACAGCGCGCCCATTCCTCTGGAAGATGAAACCATTGCAAGACTGGGAAGCAATTTACCTCAGGAAGTCATTGAAAGATACCGCATTATGAAAGAATGGGGAATTCCGGAAGACACCTATACCTACATTTTCAAAAAAGATCTTTTCCCGCTGATCGAAAAAATCATCGGTGAACTAGAATACAAACCCGCTTTTGTCGGAACTTTATTCGGACATAAACTAAAATACATCGAAGGGCATTACAAACCATCGGCTGAGTTTTCGTACAAGATTGTTTACGGACTGCTCAAATTCATCAAAGACAAAGGACTTACGCCCGAACTTGCATGGCTGATGCTGCCACATGTTTACGAACATCCCAAACTTGATTTTGACTCAGTGCTCACCAGCATAAAGTTCAAAAAGGTTTCAAAAGAGCAGTTGCTGGGCAGTGTGCCTTTCCTCAAGTCGAAGTTTGCCGAAATTCAGCATGGTTTTAAAGAAACCAACGAAAGAGACTGGATTATGGGGCAGCTGAGAAAAATGGCCATTGGCAATATTGAGCTAACCGACCTGGCTGCAAAACTTTGATATAAAACTGGCTCAGCACCAACACCAACTACCTCAATTCAGAAAAATTTTCAGTTTGACTGAAGAAGAAAAACAAACACTATGGCAGACGACATATTTCAGGGATACAAAGGAGCCGCACTTGAGCTCCTGAAAAGATTTAACGTTCGGGTTTGGGGACAAGCAGAAGTAAACACCAGCCGCGGACTATTTAAAGGTACCATTTTACCAAGATCGGAAAACGACGACGACAAACACGTTGTAATGAAGATTGCAACAGGGTACAATGTTGGTATTGACATTGCCACTGTTCTCGATATGAAAGAAACAGGCTATAAAAAAGCCAACTACAAAATACCTGAAAAGGAGTTTCCATACACACAAGGGCTTCCGAAAGTTAAGCTTATTGGAACAGGGGGAACTATTGCATCGCGTCTCGATTACCGCACCGGAGCAGTTATTCCTGCATTTTCGCCGGGAGAGTTATATGGTGCTGTTCCGGAGCTTGCTCAGATTTGTAACCTCACCACCGAGAAGGTTTTTGCTGTTTTCAGCGAAAATATGGCTCCCGATAATTACAAAAAGCTGGCTGTAGCCATAGGTAAAGAAATTGAAAACGGAGTTGACGGAATAGTAATCGGGCATGGTACAGATACCTTGCATCATACAGCAGCAGCATTGACATTTATGGTGCAGAATCCACCGGTTCCCATCGTTCTTGTAGGGTCTCAGCGTTCCTCTGACAGGCCCAGTTCTGATGCTGCACTTAATCTGATGCATGCATGTACCACTGCCGGACATGGCGACATTGCCGAAGTGATGGTGTGTATGTTTGGACCTACCAGCGATGAGTATGGTTTCCTGCACCGGGGTACAAGAGTGAGAAAAATGCACTCTTCCTATCGTTCAACATTCCGTACATTGGGAGATACACCTCTGGCAACTGTAACCAGAAAAGGAGTGCAACCCATCAAAAAAGAATACAACCACAGGCGCAAAGACCGCAATGTAACAATTCTCCCCTATTTTGAAGAAAAAGTAGCCATCGTTTATTATTATCCCAATATGCAACCCGACATTATTGATTCGCTGGTTGAGAACGGATACAAAGGGATAGTAATTGCAGGCACCGGACTCGGACATGTTAATAAACCACTCTATCCCGCAATTGAAAGGGCTCATGCGGCAGGAGTTCATATGTACATGACGGTACAAACCCTTTGGGGCTATGCCCACATGTTTGTTTATGATACCGGGCGGGATCTTATGGCCAAAGGTATTGTTCCGGCTGCGAATATGCTGCCCGAAGCTGCCTACATAAAACTCGGCTGGGCACTTGGACAAACCAATGACCATGAGGAGGTGAAAAGACTAATGCTTACTCCGGTGAACGATGAAATTACACCCCGCGAGCCTTACAACGGATACCTTGTTTACCAGGGCGGTGTTTCAGAAGTGGAAGAATTTGTAAGAAAAGTCAGAAAATAACCTGACTGCCACCGACTGATTCTATAAGTTAAATAACTGTATATCACGCATATACAGTTATTTTATTTTATAGATACAATTAATCCTACCTTTGCAAAGCGAATTTCACTTTCAAAATATTATGTTACATCGTTTTCTCGCTGCTCTTCTGTTGCTCGTTACGCTTCGTTCCTTTGCTCAGGATACCATTACTGTAATGCATTACAATCTGCTTAATTATGGTAATTACACTTCCTATTGCACCTCAGCCAACAATAATCATGAGCAAAAAGATGTGTATATCAAAACCATTACCGATTATATTCAGCCGGATATTTTCACTGTAAATGAAATAAGTGAATACGAATTTTACCACAACCAAATCCTGGGCAATGTGCTGAATACCGGCGGCAGAACGAATTACAGAAAAGCAAACCTTACCAATATAGCGTCTTCCTACATTATTAACGGACTATATTACAATTCAGATAAGTTTGTGCTGCATAAACAATATGTTGCTCAATCATATATCAGAGATATTAATGTGTATTCATTGTATTACAGGCATTCCTCTCTCAGTCAGGGTGATACTACTTTTTTGCATTGCATTGTAGCGCATTTAAAGGCGAGTTCGGGTTCATCGAATGAGCAGGCCAGGGCTACCATGGCTTCTGCAACCATAAACTGGCTTCAAACCAATCTTAAGCCCGGAAATTTCCTGATGATGGGTGATTTTAACCTTTATACTTCAGAAGAAGCTGCTTATCAACACCTTACCAATCCACTACCAGTAAATGCTGCGTTCAGGTTTTACGATCCAGTTGATAAGCCAGGTGACTGGAACAACAATTCACAATTTGCCCAATGGCATACACAATCGGTTTCATCGCAAGGTACCAGTTGTCAGGCCAGCGGCGGTATGGATGACCGCTTCGATTTTATACTGGCTTCAGCTGCTGTGATGCAGGGTGCAGGCAATGTAAAATATGTAGCTGATTCTTACTGGGCGGTAGGTCAGGACGGTAAACACTTCAATAAATCAATCACCGATTCTCCGGCAAATACCTCGGTTCCAGCTGATGTGCTGAATGCACTTGCAAACAACTCGGACCATTTACCAGTTATGTTAAAACTAAGAATCAACACAGGTCCGGTAGGAATAGAAGATCAATTGGCAGGTTTTGGGGATGCAAATATTATATACGAGGACGGAGAGAAATTCCTGAAATTATTTTCGCCTGTTAATCAAAAAGTTACTTTAAGATTGATAAGCATTACCGGACAAGAGTTGTATAGCCTTAATGAATTTATTCAGGCCGGAACCCAACAAATAAGGCTTCACACTCAACTGCTGCCAGCTGGGGTTTATCTGGTAAATCTGGTAAGCGAAAAGGGAAAGAATGTTACGTTAAAGCTGGTAAATTAATTTCCTGCCGCAATCCACGGCCATTGGCATAACGCATCTGTGCTACTTTTTGAGCAATCTGCAGATAATCTGCGGCACGATCGGAAGCTGTTCCAAAGTTCTTAAGTTTCTCCCTGCCTCTGGCAACTAAGCGAGCCTGAAGCAATTTGTCCTCAGATAGCTGAATAATCTTTTCTGCTATGTCAGCCGGATTTAAGGGATCAAAATACATTGCGGCATCTCCGCAAACATTCTTCGCAAATGAAAGGTCTGAAGTTACAACCGGCAGTCCCATTTTCATGGCTTCGGGGTATGATGCACTGAAACAGTCAAGCAGGGAAGGCAGAAACATGAAATCGCATTGACTATATAGATATGGGCACTCCTCAACCTTAATTTTTCGGGTAAAATGTACATAATTGCGATTGGCTGTGGTCAGATTCTTAAGATTTCGCCTGTTGATGGTAAGTATAAATTTAAACCTGAGCTGAGGCCGGCGCAATCGGATCTGGCTGATTACCTCATCAATAACTTTCAGATTTTTGTACAAATGGTTTGCCGAAATGGTTACCATCCTGATTTCACCAGGCACTCTTGCGGGGAGTTTAACTCTGTCAGACCATGTTTCAGGATGATTAAAAATTCGACTGTAAGTGTTCGAGACCTGAAATATCTTTTCCGGATTTACATTCAGGCGGTGAATCAGCCGCTGCCTGACTTCCTCAGTTTCTACAACCAGAAAATCAACGAATCTGAGAAAAAATCTGCTGCGAACTTCATTCATTAAACGGCGCTTTATTTTTTCGTATCCCGAAACAGTTTTAAAATACGGTGAATCATGATAAACAAAAGTAGGTAATGCAAATCCTGCAACATGAGGCGCAACCGGCCGCCAGAACACAGGTCCGAATACTGAAAATACAACATCAGGATGTATCACTCTTTCGAGCAGCTTTAGCCTGCGCAAACGTTTCAGGCTCATCCATTTTTGCATAAATCGGTCAGAATAACCACTGTAAGATGAAAAAGTATAAAAACTAAAGTTATTTGGAAATCTGTCTTTTTTAATTTGCTGATCCACTTCTACTGATAAAAACACATGATACTCGTGCGCACTGAACTGTATAAGCTCAGTGATAAACGAGATGGCAACCTGAAGTTGCCCTCCGTAATGCACGTTTGACGCATTGATTATTATTTTCATGCGGGAGTCCGGTAACCGGTAAGCAGAAAAGTTTGTGGTTAAAGAGTTTAAACGCTAAAGTAGTAATATTGTTTCAATGTTAACAGCAAAAAATCAAGATTAAAATATTATTGACAAAACTCCTTTCTCAAGGGGCTTAAAGCACCAAAAATTATCGAACTTTGCGCATCAATTTTCAGAAAGGGCAAACAATGCATGCAGAGATCATAACCATTGGCGACGAACTACTTATAGGTCAGGTAATTGACACCAATTCGGCCTGGATGGCAGAACAACTGAACATGATCGGGATAAAAGTGGTACAAATCACCAGCATTTCCGATAAACATGATGCCATTCTGAGTGCTTTGGCCGACGCCGGAAATCGTGCCGATGTTATTCTTACTACCGGAGGCCTTGGCCCTACGCGCGACGATATCACCAGAAATGCCCTTTGTGAATTCTTTAGTACTAAATTGGTCTTTAATCAGGAGGCTTTCGACAATATCGAAAGACTTTTTAAATCGCGCAACCTTAGAGTAACTCAGCTAAACCGAGAGCAAGCAATGATTCCCGAAGCATGTACTCCCTTGCTCAATACCAACGGAACTGCCCCCGGAATGTGGTTTAAAAAAAATAATAAGGTCTATGTTTCCATGCCTGGTGTTCCTTTTGAAATGAAATCGCTCATGAGCGACCATGTGCTGCCCGGGCTCAAAAGCAGAAATACCAGCCACATTGAGCACCGGACCATACTTACTCAGGGTGTTGGAGAATCCTTTCTGGCTGATAAAATTATAAACTGGGAAAATTCATTGCCCGGTTTTATCAAACTTGCCTACCTCCCTCAACCAGGCATTGTGCGGTTGAGACTTACTGCATCCGGCGAAAATGAAGAATTTCTGAAAAAATCAGTTAATGAGAAAGTTGAAGAACTTTACCAATTAATTCCGCAATACATATTTGGAGAGGGAGAAGATACCCTCGAAGAAATTACAGGCAGGTTGCTGAGAGAAAAAGGATTATATCTGGCTACTGCCGAAAGTTGCACCGGTGGGTACATCGCACATCTGATCACCAGCATTGCTGGCAGTTCTGAATATTTTAAAGGTTCTGTTGTTGCCTATTCAAATGAAATAAAACACAAAATCCTGGGTGTTAACGAAGAAACACTCAGTACCCATGGTGCTGTAAGCGAAGAAACCGTGAAAGCAATGGCAAATGGCCTTCAGCAATCATTTGGAGCAGAATGTGCAATTGCTGTTTCAGGAATTGCAGGTCCCGGAGGCGGGTCTGAAGACAAACCCGTAGGTACCACCTGGATTGCAGTAAACACTCCAAAAGGACAGGTAACCCGCAAATTTACTTTCGGAGAGCACCGCGGCAGAAATATCAGACGCACAGCACTGGCGGCTCTTGATATGCTCAGAGCAGAACTTCTGAACCTTTAGTATTTCAGCTAAATTTTTGATAGAATCATTCTGGATTTAAACTGCTTGAGAGTACTCTCTGGGCTTTGAAAATCTGATTTGTTACTTTTTAGATTTCTCTCAAAGGAGAATTTGTGTGACTCCTATTGCTGTCAACATTGGTTTTACCACCATAACAGAATCAACATTTTAAAATTTTTTAAAATAAATTCCATTTATGATCAGCAGGTATTATTTTTTTTGCACATTTGCCAAACCTAACACACACTTCTCATTCATTAATTCCAGTTCACATGAAACAACTTTACACTTTGGCAATTGTATTTGCATTTATTGCAAATACAGCCAGTGCACAGGTATTGGTATCTACCGATCCCATGCCCAAAAATGCAGTTCTTGAAGAATTTACAGGCATACATTGCACGTATTGTCCTGATGGACATGCCATTGCCCAATCAATCCTCGACAACAATCCCGGCCGGGTAGTTGTAATTGCTATTCACCAGGGTACATTTGCATCACCATCGGCCGGAGAACCCGATTACCGTACTTCCTTTGGAGATGCCATTGCAGGGCAAACCGGATTAAACGGATATCCTTCAGGCACAGTAAACCGGCATGTTTTCAGCGGAAGCAACACTGCACTTAACCGTGGGGCATGGGCAGGCGCCTGCGATCAGATTATGCAGGAAACATCTCCGGTAAACGTTGGTATTGCATCACAATACAATGATGCAACCCGCCAGCTTACCATAGATGTGGAACTTTATTACACAGCAAATTCTGCCACAGCAAACAACTTTATAAATGTTGTACTTATTCAGGACAGCATTTACGGACCTCAAACCGGCGGTGGCGCTGGCAGCAACTATCGCCACATGCACATGCTCCGCCATATGATAACAGGACAATGGGGCGACCAGGTAACCACCACCACACAGGGATCGTTAGTCAACCGCTCATATACTTACACTGTTCCTGCCAACTACAACGGTGTAGAAGCATTAGTTGAAAATATGAAAGTAGCGGTTTTTGTGGCTCAGGGACAGCAGGAAATCATTACCGGCGATTTTGTGGATGCAATTGGCGGTACCAACCTTTTTATTGGTGAAATGACCTCAGAAGAGCCTTATATAAAAAGAGGCTACCAGGGAGTTGAAACAGATTTTAGTTTCTCTGCAATCAGTAATATTGAAGAAAACAGCACTTTTGAATTCACCCTCGAAGCCGAAAACTCTCCTGAAGGCTGGATGCCAGTATTTTACATAGATGGCACCGAATACACCCAGACTGCCACTTCGCAACTAACACAAAACGAAGCCAAACCTATTGCTATAAAGGTAACTCCCAACGAAGCCGCAGGTTTTCCGGTTTTTACACTGAAAATGAAATCGGTAGAAAACCCCTCAGCGCCTGCTAAATACTACAAGGTAATGCTCGTTTCAGGTGTTACTGATCTTGTAGTTAATGGAACAGGTGGGCCTGAAGCCAAATTACATCAGCAGAAATATATTGACGGGCTTGCTGCTTCAGGAATTACATCATATGCTGTGACCGATGCAAACGCCATGCGCGATATGATTAATGCCGGCGCTCATCAGGATATTTTCACCTGCTGGATGAATATAGCATGGACATTCCCTGCTTTGTCTGACAGTCAGGCGGAGGCACTTATGAGTTTTATGGACGAAGGACACAGTGTATTTATTGCAGGACAAGACATCGGCTGGGACATTATGAGCGGACAGGATGGTTCAAACGGAACAGCAGTTACCCAAAATTTCTACACCAACTACTTGAAAGCCATTTACCTTGCTGATGGCTCATCTGCCAACAACCGCCTGAACGCCAATACAAGCGACCCCATTTTTGGCGCAGTTGCTCAGGGAGTGATCACCGATGTTTATGCAGGAAACATGTATCCTGAAGAAATAAATGCCGGCACAGGTGCTGAAGTAATATTCAATTACAACACTACAGCCAAAAAGGCAGCCATTAAATATGACGGCGAAACCTATCGCAGCATCTATTTTGGAATTGGCCTGGAAATGCTAAGTACAGTGGCAGTAAGAAATGAAATCATCGCACTTAGCAGGCAATGGCTATCTGATGGCATGGTAAATGTTGAATATCAACATGCTATGGATGCACTGACCACCGGGCAAAACTATCCCAACCCGGCCAGTGATTTCACTTTTATCAACGTAACAGAAGAAGGATTGGGTGGTATTGTGGAAATCTACAACATCAATGGCACTAAGGTTATGGAATCACAAATCGGAAACCGTCTGGTTCAGCGAATCAACCTTGAGCAGTTGCCTTCAGGAATTTACACTTACCGTGTAATTGCCGGAAATAAGATTTCTGCATCCAGAAAACTTTTAATTGCCAAATAACAGATACTTCATTTACTGCAAAAAGCAAACAGCTCCGTGAAAAACGGGGCTGTTTACTTTTTGTAATTCAGAATTTACATTGACATCATCGAATTACATGTGTCAGTGAGCTGTTTATAGCTATTTGAGAGATTGAAACGAAAACTTTAAGCAAAAGAAACGATTCCTGTTTTGAATCAGAACAAACCGAATTTCATTGACAATCCACCGGTAAAACCATTGAGGGCATCGTTGCTGAAGTTATCAGGACCCAGCGAAGTAGTTATGCGATACGATGCACCCAGCCCCAGCCTTATCCATTTGGCAATATTAAACTCAAGTTCAACACCTGGTTCAGCTATAAGATAAGCCTGAGTTTCGTCAATGTAAAATTCATCATATTCATATGGATAGCCATAATCTACTAGTCGACTTTGAGCTATTCCCCCGGCACCAAGTAATACCGGGAAAGATACATGCACCGGATTTTTCGGGAATAAAATGGGCTCAATCAAGAATCCGCCATAACCTCCGGCATAGCCATAACTGGTATTTGAGCCCGGTTCAGTTTTGTAAACTTCGCTAAAAAATCCCTTGCCTGCAAAACCCAGTGCAAGCCCGTGATTTGAAATCATAGCCACTGAAGCCCCGGCGCTGAATGCATCGTAACCATCAATCTGA
>JANJXJ010000099.1 GCA_024709105.1 Lentimicrobium sp.
GATGTTTCCCTGGAGGGAGGTACTGCCCAGGGGCAGCAACTTGCCGAAAAAGCGCAGGGACAGGTAGTTTTGAAAGAGGCTGCATTCAGATTAAAACGTTCAGGCCGCGAAATCAAAAACCTCAATGCCAGCCTCGAACTCAACAACGGAAGTGTGTTCTTCGATCAGCTTACCCTGGTTTCTGGCGAAAGCGATCTGAAACTTTCTGGCAAAGCCGACCATTTGATTGATTACCTTTTCGACGGCAGCCAATTGCTAAACATTCAGGCTGAAGTAAACTCGGATAATATCAGGCTGGAAGACCTGATTTTGCCATCAGCCGAACCAAACTCAGCCGAAACCGCAGGAGGTAGTTTTTATCCCGAAAACATTTCGATAGATGCCGCCTTCAACTGCAAACACCTTACCTATCGTAAGTTTTCGGCAAGTAACATTTCGGGCAAAATCAGCCTGAACGAGCAGGTACTCAGGGCATCACAACTTAAACTGGAGGCTATGGGTGGCCGGGTGGATGCAGCGGGTGTGCTCAATGGTCGCTACGGCGATCATGCTATGCTGGTTTGTAATGCCACATTTAAGAATGTAGATATTGCCCGGCTGTTTGCGGAATTTGAAGATTTTGGTCAAAGCAGTCTGCAAAGCCGCCACATTGCCGGGAGCGCCGATGCCACGCTGCAATACAGCGCACGGCTGAGCCGCGATTTCAGTACCGACGCAGCATCGGTTACAGCCATTGCCGATGTGGAGATACGAAACGGGCAGCTTAAAGGCTTTGAGCCTATGCAGGAACTTTCAAGTTTCCTGGATGCTGAAGAACTCAGAGATATCAGGTTCGCCACACTGAGCAACCGCATCGAAATCGCAAATAAAACCGTGATTATCCCCAATATGGAGGTCCATTCATCGGTGCTCGATCTCAAAGGTTATGGGGCACATACCTTTGGCAATGAAATAGATTACCATTTCAATCTGGCCCTTTCTGACCTGAGGAAAAGCCGCAGACGCAGCAATCAGGCACCTGAGGGATCGTCATCAACCGACAGCCGCGGCAACACCCGCCTGTTTCTGCATCTTTACGGAACAGTGGATGAGCCGCAGTTCAGGTACGACAAAGAGGCAGTTACCAGAAAAATGGCCGACGATTTCAAAAATCAGAAACAGGAATTAAGACAAGCCATCAGGCAGGAATTTGGGAAAAAGGGCAAAAATGAAATAACCCAACCACCTGCTTCGGGCGAGAAATTTGAGATTGAATGGGATTAAGGAATGGCGAAGCAGTTGATAAACCAGAACTTAAACAATCGGTTTGATTGGAATTAGGATTCTTTATTTTTTGGAGATTTGAAGATTTGTAAATGTGGTGATTGACTGAATTGTAATGCCTCAGGCAGAAAGGGGAGTGTTTTGTTATGCAAGTGTAAGTGTTAGTCCCGATTCCCAACATGATAACCAAGAACTTCAATTGCCTATCTTTGCAGCAAATTTACCTGACTTTTAAATGATTGAATATACACCGATTACCGAAACTGCTGTACTTGTTGGATTGATTACTTTCCGTCAGGATGAAACCAGAGTTCAGGAAACGCTTGATGAACTTGAGTTTCTGCTTGATACTGCCGGAGGCAGATGTGTAAAACGTTTTGTTCAGAAACTGGATAAACCCGACACACGTACATTTGTTGGCTCCGGAAAACTAGAAGAAATCAAAGCCTTTATTACTGCCGAAAAAATCGGAACAGTAGTTTTTGACGATGAACTTAGTCCCTCTCAACTCAGAAATATTGAGCGGGAGATGGAATGTAAAGTACTGGACCGCACCACCCTGATTCTTGATATTTTCGCAAAGCGGGCCCGCACTGCAACCGCAAAAACTCAGGTTGAGCTGGCACAATATCAGTATTTGCTTCCGCGGCTTTCAAGAATGTGGACTCACCTTGAAAAACAACGTGGAGGTATTGGAATGCGTGGCCCTGGTGAAAAAGAGATTGAAACAGACCGCCGCATCATCCGCGATAAAATATCTTTGCTTAAAGAAAAGCTGCGTGATATTGACAAGCAGAAAGTTACACAGCGCAGCGGACGCGAAAAACTGGTGAGAGTAGCCTTGATTGGTTATACCAATGTGGGCAAGTCAACGCTGATGAATCTGTTGAGTAAATCAGACGTTTTTGCAGAAAACAAACTCTTTGCAACGCTTGATACCACGGTTAGGAAAGTGGTTTTTGATAATTTGCCATTTCTGCTCACCGATACTGTTGGTTTTATCAGGAAGTTGCCTCATGGCCTGGTTGAATCCTTCAAATCAACACTCGACGAAGTGCGTGAAGCAGATCTTCTGTTGCATGTAGTGGACATCTCACATCCGGGATTTGAAGACCACATCAACGTGGTAAATCAAACATTGGCAGAAATCGGTGCTGCCGATAAACCAGTTATGATGGTTTTTAATAAAGTAGATGCCTATTCTTTCCAGGAAAAAGAAGAAGGCGACCTCAGCCCGGAAACTGCTCAAAATGTCTCGCTCGACGATCTCAAACGCACCTGGATAGCCAGAGTAAACAGCCCTGCTCAGTTTATATCTGCAACTCAAAAGCTCAACCTCGAAGAATTCAGAGCATCCCTTTATCAGGCGGTGCACGACATTCATGTGGTAAGGTATCCTTTTAATAAACTTCTCTATTGATAATTTTTTGAGAAGTGGTAAGGTTTTACACAACTTTTTTCCGTATTGATTGCTCTTATCGGTGCCTGTTCAGAAGTTTAACCTGAGCTTTTGAGATAGTTTGAAACTTTTATCAGTAATGATGATAATTTCCCATTCCCGGTTATTCGGTTGCAACAACATTTTCTTTGGGAAACCGGAGTGGGATGAAGCGGAATTACAAAATTGCGTTAGGCTAAAAATCGAATAATTACAAATTTTACTGCATAAATTTTTGCACATCTGATCACTATAAAAATAAAAAAACCGCCATTACAGCGGTTCTTAAATGATATTTTGTAAGTTAGATTTTGTCGCCGTCGTAAGCCCATTTCAGATAGAGCGAACCCCATGTAAATCCTGCGCCAAATGCTGCAAGTATAACATTGTCGCCTTTTTTAAGTTGCTTTTCCCATTCCCAGAGGCAAAGAGGCAGGGTTGCAGAAGTAGTATTACCGTAACGCTGTATGTTAATCATAACCTGCTCCTTTTTAATGCCCATGCGCTGAGCTGTGGCTTCAATAATGCGCATATTGGCCTGATGAGGAACCAGCCAGGCAAGTGTTTCTGATGTAATGCCGTGTTTTTCCATCATCTCAACCGAAACATCGGCCATTTTGGAAACTGCCCATTTAAAAACAGCCTGTCCCTCCTGATAGATGTAATGTTCACGGGCATCAATGCTTTCATGTGTAGGTGGTTTAACCGAACCTCCGGCTTTTTGGTGCAGGTGAATTCTTCCAACGCCATCGCTTTGAAGAATGGAGTCAATTACACCATATTCTTCAGTAGTTGGCTCAAGCAATACAGCTGCTGCGCCATCGCCAAAAATGGGGCAGGTGGCTCTGTCGGTATAATCAACTATCGACGACATTTTATCGGCTCCAACCACCACCACTTTTTTATGAGAGCCCGATTCCACAAATTTTGAAGCGGCAGTTAACGCATACAGAAAACTGGAACACCCCGCATTCATATCATAGCCAAATGCGTTGCGGATGTCGCATTTGTCGGCAATAATGTTGGCTGTTGCCGGGAAAAGCATATCGGGTGTAACCACACCACAGATGAGCATATCAACTTCTTCGGGGCGGGTATTGGTTTTGGCAAGCAACTGCTTTACAGCTTCGGCTCCCATATCTGAGGTGCCTTTTCCTTCGCCTTTCAAAATATGGCGTTCTTTGATTCCGATGCGGGTCATGATCCATTCATCGGTGGTATCTACCATACGGCTTAATTCATCGTTGGTAAGGATGTATTCAGGCACATATCCGCCAACTCCGGTAATTGCAGCTCTTATTTTTGTCATCCGTAATTTTCAGTAAAAAGTTAGTCTCTTACAACAACAGAAATTTTTGAAAGGGCCTTTTTAATCTTTTGAGATAGTTTGGCCTGATGTACATCTCTGGCCAGCAGAATCATGTTTTTGACAGCCCTGTCGTTGGAGATGCCGTGGCCGACAATCACCGTAGAGTTAATGCCTAAAATGGGTGTACCTCCATAATTTTCGTAATTGAAACGAGCAAAGTATTCATCTACTAATCCTCGTTTCATCATGATTCTGAAAACCCCTTCCAGATTTTTGAGTACCACATTTCCTGTAAACCCGTCGCAAACAATCACATCGGCTTTGTTTCTGAGCACATCCCTGCCTTCAATGTTTCCGATGAAGTTGAAATCCTTTGATTCTTTCATCAGCTGATAGGTAGCCTGGCTATTGATGTTGCCTTTGCCTTCCTCATGCCCGATATTCAGCAATCCTACTCTGGGATTATTGATTTTGTATACATTTTTTGCTGTAATAGAGCCCAGTAAGGCGAACTGGTACATTACATCGGGTTTGGCATCGGGGTTTGTACCAACATCAAGCAACAGGCTAAGATCGCCTCCTTCCTGAGGTAGAACTGCCGAAGTACAGGGCCTGATTACGCCCTGTATATTGTTAACACTGTAAATAGATCCTACCAGCATAGCTCCGCTGCTTCCTGCACTGGCAAAAGCATCAATGGATTTGTGCTTCAGGTATTTAAAGCCTACGCTTATACTCGAATCTGGTTTACGAACAATGGCGTGAGTGGGATGTTCGCCCATTTCAATCACCTCTGAAGCATGAACAATGTCGAATAAAGCAGGATCTGCTCCGTGTTTGCGAAGTTCTTCCAGAATGATTTCCTGTTTGCCAAACAACACAATACGATCTGATGGCTGTAAATCATTCAGGGCGAGTAATGCGCCGGCAACAGTAGCTCCCGGGGCAAAATCGCCGCCCATAACATCCAGTCCGATTTTCATCTGACTAAAATTGGTTTGTAGGAAAGTGGCTTACCACAGTTATACTGCAGCAGCTTTCTCAATGGCCAGTTTGCCTTTGTAATAGCCACACTCGTTGCATACTCTGTGATACAAAACAGATGCACCGCAATTTGAACAAGTGCTTACGGTGGGTGCTACAGCCTTGTAATGTGTTCTTCTTTTGGCTGTCCTGGTTTTCGAAAACCTATGTTTTGGATTTGGCATTTCGTTTTGTTTTTAATTATTGTTATTCAGGTTTAAAATCTTTTAGTTTGTCCCAGGCCGACGAGGGCTCTTCTTTATGCGACATTTGCTCCAGGCGTTTGATCACTTCGGGATTACAGGTGCTGTTGCCGCTTTCATCGTCGGGGTGAACCACCCTGAAAGGAATCATCAGATACAGGTAATCGTAAATCAGACTGCTGATGTCAAGCTGATATTCCGTGTCGGGAATAATCAAAACATTGTCATCTTCTTCCAGGTATTCATCACCAAACTTGACAAAAAACTCTTCCCTGCCAGAAATTTCTAAATCAAAATCATCCATGCAGCGACTGCAGTTGACCCCGATTGTGCCTTCAATATTGAAGGTAAGAATCATCATGCGCTCAAGTTTGTTGAGGTCAAGCTCAATTTTTACAGCCGACCGGCTGATCTCCGAATCCTCAAACTGTGCAAAGAACGTATCGTCAATCAAATAACTAAACCTGTGATTTCCAAGGCTTAACCCGACAAAATGAATGATGTAATCTTTCAGTTTATCCATTGCCCGACAGCTTTTAGGTTTAGGGGGTGCAAAAGTAGAAATTATTATTCTCTTTTACAAATAATAATTGTGTGCTATTTGCCTCAAATGCAAACAGCTAACTTTTTACAAGCATTGCCTGTTGGCTTTTGAATATTGCGAATGCGCTATTTAAAAGCTTTTTCAGGCAGTCCGTCTCCTTTGATTGAAAGCCTTTCCATGTAGGAAGGAACAGCTTTGCCAAGCAGTTTGTCAACGTATAGTTTTGCCAGATACTGTCCCAGCATAAAACCTTGTCCGCGCAAACCGATAAACAAACCCAGGTCGGTATCTATTATCATTCGGGGTTCTACATAATATCCTGCCCACACTGCCTGGAAACCTACTGATGATAAATTGGGGAACCAGTTTACAAATACCTCCGATGCAATTTCAAGGAATTGCTGCGAATTGATTTTGAGGTTTTTATCAGTTTCCATGGGGTCAACCGCCGGAGATGCACAACCGATAATCTGTCCTGTTTCTGCCAGCTGCTGTCCGTAAACAGCAACGAAACCTTTGTATTTCCTGCGGTCAATAATCATGTCGAGCGGGCGTCCGTTCAAACCCATCATGGGAAGCCGGCGGGTAATAAAGGCCTGATGTTTTACCGGATACATTCCGGTTTCTATATCGAGCATGGCTGCAAATTTGCCTGCATCTGGCCCTAGTGCATTGATAAAAACTTCGGTTTCGTATTCGATGTACTTTTTGTCGTGATCCTGAACCAAAACCCGGTAAACCTTACCCTCTCGTTTAACATCAATCAGTTTGCAGTCTTCTTTAACCTGTCCGCCATGCTGAATTCCCATGCGGCGGATCAGATCAATTACCCTGCCGGGTGTTGCCTGCCAGCAATCGCGGGTGATGAGGGCTCCCAGGTAATTATCAAGATTTGGGTTGATATATTTCGAAATTTCTTTGCCAAAGTCTTTGGGCTCAACCATATATGCATCTGACCATGAACGGCTGTCTTCCAGAGCTTTGTACATGGCTTCATCATGTGCAAAAGTAACATAGTTGATTTGCCTGAAATTGATGTCGCGGTGTTTCTGTAGATCCTTGAATATTTCGAGGTTATGGCGGGCAATATCAGCAATTTCAGGGAGACTGAATGCTGGCCTTCCGCCGGCAATGTTGCGCCATGAAGCCCCTCTGCCTGAATTGATAAGTACTGGTTGTTCGCCTGCTTCTGCCAGATATCTGAACAAAGCCGATCCTCCGATTCCGCCGCCGGCAACAAGTGATTTTACTTTTACCACGGCAGGTTTTTGACCCGAAGTACTTATAATAACTTCTTCATGGGCATTGTGCGGGTAAAGTTCGCCCATGGAAAGCTGATTTGAAAGCGGCCCGCGGGGTGTAGCTTCACCTACAATTGATATTTCGTAATTCCTGAGGGTCTGTTTTAACCTTCTGATGCAGCGCTTTCCGCGGCACGCCCCCATACCCAGCCGGGTGGTGTGCTTTACTTCATCTACCGAAATAAACTTGCGGTCTCCAATAGTATCCAGAATTTCTGAAAGAGTAACATCGTCGCAATGGCATACATACATATCCTCTTCTTTGCTGTATTCGGTTGACCGGATCTGCACAGGTTCAGGATAGTTGCTTTTCACCACAAAGCCCCGCACTTTCATAAGCTCGCTGCCATGAACAGTGAGCGATTTTACCCTTGCAACGTTGGTTTTGTTGGGCTTTTTCAGAATTTTTTCGATGATTCCGTCGCCTAGTATTGTTCCGTTGTTGTCTACCAGGAAAACTTCTGCATTGGCCTCGGCATGATATTCTATGGGTAAGAACAGCCAGTCCTTGGCTACATTATAGCCGAAAATTGCAAGGCCCGGACATTGATAAACACAATCCATACAACCAATACACTTGTCAAAATCTATGTGAGGTACGGTTGAAGTAGAGGTTTTGGTTATGGCTCCGTGGGGGCAGGCAAATTCGCAGGGGTTGCAGGCAAAACCGTAAAGGCAGTCAATCTGAACAAATGGTTTGGCCAGCATCCGTTCAGGTGTTGGTTCAAAAGGTTTTTCAATAATTTTAACCGGATGCTGCTGCGAATCAATATATTCTTTCGAGAGATTAAGGTATTCGTTATAGTTGAAACGGGTTCCGGTTTCGGCCATTATTTCAAAGGCAACCTGTTTGCCGCGAAGTACAGCACTGGTTCCTTCGCCTATACGAATGGCATCTCCTGCGCCAAAACAGGCTCTGCCGAATACTTCATTGCCTTTGATAAGGAGCTGGTCATCCGGAACCAGACCGGTGCATATATTGATAGCATCTATGCCTTCAATTATCTTTTCGGTACCGGGAATGGGCTGGAAATTTTCACATTCAGCAACCACTGCGCCAACAATGCCGTCATGATTTTGATTTGGAATGGCTTTCAGCAGAATGTGAGAAAGCATGATGGGGATTCCCAGACGTCTGACACGGTTGGCCTGCACCGGAAAACCCCCTTCGTGCGGCTGAGCCTCGATAATGGCTTTAACATTGGCGCCGGCCTGCATCAGCTGATAGGATGTGAGGTAGCCTATGTTGCCCGCACCTACGGTTAATACGTTCTTACCCAGCAACGTGAGTTCGGTGTTCATCATTTTCTGAACCACAGCTGCTGTATAAACTCCTGGCAGGTCGTCGTTTTCGAAAGCAGGCATAAAAGGCACTGCGCCTGTGGCGATTACCAGAAATTCTGCATCTACATAGTATATTTCCTCGGTTTTGATGTTCTTTACCGCAATACGTTTGCCTTCGAGCAAATCCCACACTGTGGAGTTGAGGAAAATACCCTCGTGGTTGTCGCCGGCCAGGGTTTGGGCAATATCAAATCCACGCATTCCGCCAAATTTTTTCTCTTTTTCGAAAAAGAAGAACTGATGGGTTTGCATGAGGAACTGCCCCCCGATGCGATCGTTGTTATCAATTACAATATTGTCAACCCCGTGTTTGTTAAACTCCTCACGTGCAGCGAGACCTGCTGGTCCTGCTCCTATAATGGCAACAACCGTTTTATAAACTTTAAGAGGTATATCTTTCTTAGGTTCAACAAGAGAAGGCGCAAAATCATGGGGAATTTCTCTCACTTCCTTAACACTATCAACGGTAGTAATACAAATTCGTTTAATTTGTCCATCTACCAGCATTTCGCAGGCACCGCATTTGCCTATTCCGCATTCGAGGCTGCGTTCACGGTTTTTGAGGCTGTGGCTGTGAACCGGAAAACCGGCCTGGTGCAAGGCAGCGGCAATGGTAAATCCCTTTTCACCTGTTACAGTTTTTCCATCATAAGTAAAAGTTACCTTTTCGGCGGGTTTAATCTCGAGTATGGGATGAGCATTGATTTTGTGCATAACACAAGGGTTTTGTAAAAAGTTGCTGCTTAATTGATTAACAATAAAACCAAAGCCTTTTAGCGGCTAAACGCGGCAAAATTAAAATTATTTGTCAAGTAAGATTCAATTCCCTGAAATTAAAATTCATTCCATATAAGCCCTTATTTAGTTGGCAGCCGGTATTTTAAATGAGTCTAAATAAGGTTTGATGTTCGATTTTTCGCAAACGATTGCATAAAGTTGAAAAAATGTTGAAAAATTTATTCGGTCAGACTTGTCAGAAATAAATTTATAGAGTGCTGTTATCCAAATGGATACGATTTACTGTTTCGCTCAGTCAAGGGTAAAAATGGCTGCTTGTTGCTGATTAACAAGACAATAAAAATTTGCAGACCTCGAAAATCCGGAGAAAATTCGTTAATTTTGCAAAATATTTCTACTTAATCGGGATAAACATGGAAAAAGCGAAGGTACTGTTTGTATCTCAGGAGATAATTCCGTATCTGAAAGACAGTCAGATGGGATATATCGGCAGGCATTTGCCCCAGGGTATTCAGGAGCGAGGCCGTGAAATCAGGACTTTCATGCCGCGTTTCGGCCATATCAATGAGCGCCGCAACCAGTTGCATGAAGTAATCAGGCTTTCGGGAATGAATCTGATTATTGATGAAACTGACCATCCGCTTATCATTAAGGTTGCGTCAATTCAATCGGCCAGAATGCAGATATATTTCATCGACAACGATGATTATTTTCAGCGCAAGTACATGTTCCGCGACAAGAACAACAAGTTTTTCAAAGACAATGATGAAAGAGCAGTGTTTTTCTCACGCGGGGTAATTGAAACGGTTAAAAAACTGGGCTGGGCTCCCGATCTTATCCATTGCCATGGCTGGATGACCAGCCTGGTGCCTCTTTATATTAAGCGCGCCTACAAGGACAATCCACTTTTTACCGATACCAGAGTTATTGTTTCGGTTTACGACGACGATTTTGAAGAGGCACTGAATAAAGATGCTGCCAATAAGGTAAAGCTCGATGGAATAACAAATAAAGACCTCAAACACTTTAAGAAGCCTTCTTACGTTAGTATGATGAAAGCGGCCATTGATTTCTCTGACGGTGTAATACAAGGCAGCGAAACAGTGAACCAGGAAATTCTTGATTATGTGAATGAGACAGATAAACCAATGCTTGAGTATCAGCCACTTGACAGGTTTATTGATGCCTATAACATTTTTTATGATAAAATCCTGAACAACAAGCCAACTTCACCCGAATAAACCGTAAACTTGCACACTGCTATTTTTGTATTTCAATATTGAATAACGTGCTCAGAAACAAACTATTCCAACTGATGGTGGCTGCTTTGGCTACCCTGTTTACCGTATCTTGCAACAAAGAACCCAACCTGATCGGCCTCGATCTGCTTCCAGGTAGCGACCGGCTGGGGCTAAACTTTACCGATACATCGAGTATTGTAGCCTATACAGTTAAAGAGGATTCATTAAGCACAGAAGGCCTTTCACAAAGTCAGGCAGGATATCTGATTGATGAAATCTTTGGTAATTCTGAAGCTTCTTTCTTTACACAGTTTAACCTTTCCGCTTCAGGAATCTCTTTCGGTGATGACCCTGTGATTGATTCTATTGTTTTAACAATGGTATACAATGGTGTTTACGGAGATTCACTTGCTCAGCATACGTTCAATGTTTACGAAATTGCTGATACACTCAGTTTTTATCTGGATTACAACGCATTTTCCTCTACTCCTTATGAAACACAGCCGATTGGCACTGCAACATTTGTTCCTAATTTTAAGGAAGCGGATTCTATTGATGGAAAATATGTAAAGCCTCATTTACGGATTACCCTTTCATCAGAGTATGGTCAGGAAATATTGAATAGTGACGATGATACCCGTTCCAGTAATATAAATTTTGTAAAAAAATTCAAAGGATTGCTGGTTAAACCAGAGCCTGTTGTTTCCGGATCAGGATCCATGATATATTTTAATCTTCTTGATGATTATTCAAGGGTTAATATATTCTATCACAAGTTAAATGACACCATTGCCAAACAAGCCTTGTTCCCGATAAACTCTAATTGTGTCAGATATAATCAGTACAACCATTTTGATTTTATTGGTGCTGATCCTCAATACCAAAACCAAAGGAATGGAGATACAACTTCCGGGAATGAGAGAGTCTTTTTGCAATCTATGAGTGCCGCCAAGGTTAAGCTTCGGATACCATACCTTGGAAATATTCCGGTAAGGGAAAAAATGGCTGTAAATGAAGCCATTTTGGTGCTTACAAACGAAAATCCTGATCGCCCTTTCAATGCTCCGGTGCAACTAGCCTTGCGCGCACTCAGCGATTCAGGTACTTATATTG
This sequence comes from Lentimicrobium sp., assembly GCA_024709105.1. Classification (GTDB taxonomy): domain Bacteria; phylum Bacteroidota; class Bacteroidia; order Bacteroidales; family Lentimicrobiaceae; genus Lentimicrobium. The sequence continues at coordinate 11,518 of JANJXJ010000099.1, forward strand.
TACTCCCTGACGAATCTATTGGCTCTGCTTACTTTGGTGGCAGGTATGTGAATAAAAAAGAATACCGGTTCAGAGTAACCAAATATGTGCAGGATCGCCTGATGAATCCTGATGAGCCTGATTACGGCCTTATGCTTATTGTGGCCGGTGGTGCCCTCAATGCCGACAGAGTTGTTCTCCGCGGCCCCGGCAGCGAGCAAAACAGAATGAAGCTTTTAATTTATTACACAGAGCTCGACTAAAACTTTAAGCTTTTTAAAATATTTTATTTTCCTTTGGCAAGGGCTATTTTACCAGGCAATTGGATTAGCCTGGTTTTTAATTTGTATTTTTGCAACAGCTTTGCCCCCTTTTTATAAAAAAAGCTTCATATCAACTCTTTTAAAAACTTGTTATGCGGGGAACAAATGCTTTTAAGTAAATTAATTCACATGTTCAGTTAACTTTTTTAATATTTTCGGGTTACAGGACACTGTAAATGTGATTAATAAACAAACGAAGTTTTTTAATGCTAACCAACTCTTGATTTATGTGCGGAATTGTAGCTTACATTGGTCCTCAGCAGGCTTATCCTATCTTGATAAAAGGACTACATCGTTTGGAATACCGTGGCTACGACAGTGCCGGTGTTGCCATATTGAACAGCGACCTGAAACTATACAAAAGCAAAGGCAAGGTTTCTGACCTTGAACATGCAGTTGAAGGGAAAGACCTGAGCGGAAGTATAGGAATTGCCCATACCCGCTGGGCTACACACGGAGAGCCCAACGATGTGAATGCACATCCGCATTTCTCCTACTCTAAAAATCTGGCCATCATACACAACGGGATTATCGAAAACTATTCCCCTTTGCGTAACGAACTTAAAAAACGTGGCTATGTGTTTGTTAGTGAAACCGATACCGAAGTACTGATTCATCTGATTGAAGATATTCAGTTGAATGAAAAGGTTCAGTTGCCCGAAGCTGTTCAGATTGCCCTTAATCAGGTGGTGGGAGCTTATGCAATTGTTATTATTGATAAAAGTGATCCTGATACCCTGATTGCTGCCAGAAAAGGAAGTCCTCTTGTAATTGGAATAGGTGAAGATGAATTCTTTGTTGCCTCAGATGCAACCCCTATTGTAGAGTACACCCGTGAAGTAGTTTATCTGAATGATGAAGAAATTGCTGTTCTGAAACGCAATCATGAATTGAAAATCAGAACCATCACCAATATTGAGAAAACGCCGTATGTTCAAACCCTTGAAATCAATCTGAGTGAACTCGAAAAGGAAGGCTTTGATCATTTCATGCTTAAGGAAATCTATGAACAGCCGCGTTCCATTCGCGACAGTATGCGCGGAAGACTGAAAGCCAATGAAGGAATTGTGTTGCTGGGAGGTATAACTGATTATCAGCAAAAGCTCATCAATGCCAAACGCATCATTATTGTAGCCTGTGGTACATCGTGGCATGCAGGTCTGGTTGGTGAATATCTGTTTGAGGAATTGGCCAGGATACCAGTAGAGGTAGAATATGCTTCTGAGTTCAGATACCGCAATCCAATAATTTTTGAGGATGATGTGGTGATTGCCATCAGCCAGTCGGGAGAAACCGCCGACACCCTGGCCGCTATTGAACTTGCCAAATCAAAAGGTGCAACCATAATCGGTATCTGCAATGTGGTGGGTTCATCCATTGCCCGCGCTACCCATGCCGGATCATACACCCACGCAGGGCCTGAAATCGGAGTTGCTTCTACAAAAGCCTTTACAGCACAGGTAACCTTGCTTACTCTTATGGCATTAATGCTTGCCGAGCAAAAAGGAACCATTGCCCGTTCAAAGTATAATCAACTGCTTCATGAGCTGGATACTATTCCGCAAAAGGTGGAAAAAACCCTTAAAGTTGATGATAAGATTATTGAAATTGCCGAGATTTTCAAAAATTCGCGCAATGCATTGTACTTAGGCAGAGGTTACAATTATCCTGTAGCTATGGAAGGAGCTCTTAAGTTGAAAGAGATTTCTTACATTCATGCCGAAGGCTATCCGGCAGCTGAGATGAAACACGGTCCTATTGCTCTTATAGACGAGGAAATGCCGGTGGTTGTTATTGCTACCAATAAAGGTACTTACGAAAAAGTGGTTTCCAACATACAGGAAGTAAAAGCCAGAAAAGGGAAAATTATTGCAATAGTTACCGAAGGTGACGAAACGGTTAAAAATCTTGCCGACCACATTATTGAAGTCCCTGAAACTGAAGAAATGCTGGTGCCGCTTATTGCAACCATTCCGCTACAGTTGTTGTCCTATCACATTGCAGTAATGCGGGGTTGCAACGTTGATCAGCCACGCAATCTGGCCAAGAGTGTAACCGTGGAATAGCCTTTTATTTTTTTACCACATTCAATGTCTGCGGGTCTTTCAATTCCTGAATGGCCCGCAGATATGTTTTATCGGTACGCAGGAATATGGTGTAAAATGCCTGTTCGTCGAAGATGTTGCGGGCTATCAGAGATTTGAGGAAGTTCTGAAGGTCGGTTCTGATAAAATTGAGTCCTTCCCGGTCGGGAGCTACACCCTTTTCATTGGCAAACTTCACAAAATCTGCGATCATTGCCTGATCCACAACAAAGTTCTGGTCGTATTCTGCAACGCTGTTGTATTTCTTCAAATCCTTGCGATACCTGTCGGTATATTGGAATGCATACTGATACACAAGCCCTCTGCCCAGAATCTCATTGTAATAGCTGTATCTTTCATCGCGCTCGACGGGGACAAAAACATCGGGCATAATGCCTCCCCCGCCGTAAACTACTCTGCCGCCCGGGGTGGTGTAACGAAGAGAATCTGCAAACTTAACACTATCGGCTTCTTCCATTTCGCCATGTACCATGCGTTCATAAAGTTCGTTTTTATATTCGTCGCTGTGTCCGTTTTCGTATGGTTTTTGAATGCTTCGTCCAGTCGGGGTATAATACCGCGCTACTGTAAGCCGCAATGCTGACCCGTCGGGCAATGCGAGTTGTTCCTGCACCAAACCTTTGCCAAACGACCTGCGGCCAATAATCACACCCCGGTCATTGTCCTGAACGGCGCCGGCAACAATTTCGCTGGAAGAAGCTGATCCTTCATCTATCAGAATAATCAGATTTCCTTTTTCAAATAAGCCAGTCGCAGTGGCATTGGCAGTTTGTTTCGGGCGATTTAATCCCTGGGTATAAACAATCAGTTTTCCTTCGGTTAAAAACTCGTCGGAAACCGTGATGGCTGTTTGCAGATACCCCCCTGAATTTCCCCTGAGATCGAGTATCAGGCTTTCCATGCCTTCGTAAATCAGGTCAGACAAAGCTTTACCCAACTCCTGACTGGTGGTTGCCGAAAACTTCGACAATTTTATATAACCAACGCCAGGTTCAGTAATAAATGAAGCATCAATGCTGTAGGTGGGAATAACATCGCGGGTAAGCTCAAAATCAATAAGTCCGGCAACTCCGCGTCTGAGCACTCCTACATTCACCTTGGTGCCACGGGTGCCTTTCAGCCTTTTCATTACATCGTTGTTGCTCATTTTAACACCGGCAATGGTTTCGCCGTTTACGGTAACTATTCGGTCGCCGCCCAGTATACCGGCTTTTTCAGATGGGCCTCCGGGAATGGTGTTGATGATATAAACAGTGTCGCTTTCCATGCGGAACTGCACTCCAATGCCATCAAAATTGCCCAGTAAGGGGTCGTTTACCTCATTGAACTCTTCGGCAGTAATATACTGAGAATGAGGATCTAGGCTGCTCAGAATACCTTCGATGGCTGATTGTTGAAGATCACTTACATTCACAGAATCAACGTATTCGCGTCTGATATAATCCATTACATAATCCACCGGATTATAATTGCGTGCCTGAATACCTTTGAGAATACCAGAATCAACAGATGAAACCCTTACAACGGCTGCACCGAGGAAAAACCCGGCAATTAAAACTAATGCAAAGGCAATGGGAAGATATATTACGAAACGACGGTTGTTGCTCATGAAGGCTTAAATTTTCGGTTGTTAAAACGATTTACAAAAGTAATTGAAATTTATACATCAATAAGTTTGCTGTAATTTGTTGTTGTTGCTTATTTCCTCAGGTGCCAATTGCTTCAGGAAATTGAGCTAAAATAAAGCTAATCAGAGCCTTGTAAGGAAGAATTGAAACATGAAGGTAATGTAAAGTAAGGTACTTTTTCGCAGAGATTGTTTATTTATTTTCTTTCACTATCTTCGGCACATAAAAACCAGGCCAATGAAGATGAAAAAGACCCTAAGCCTTTTCGCCAAAGGCAACATATTTTTCATGGCGATACTCATTTTGTCAGGGCAAGTACTTTTCGCGCAAAGCGATACCACTGCCAGGCATAAAGAAAAGGTAAAAACCGGATTGAATTTCGGAGCCTTGCCTGCTGTAGCATTTGATTCCGATATTGGATTTCAGTACGGATTGCTTGGGAACCTATTTCAGTATGGCGATGGTTCTGTCTATCCCGACTACCGCTGGTCGCTGTATGCCGAATGGTCGCGCACTACCAAGGGAAGCGGAATCAATCAGGTTTTCTTTGATTCGAAATATTTGTTGCCTCACGAAATAAGGGTGACAGCTGATTTTAGTTTCCTTACCGAACAATCTCTTGATTTCTATGGATTTAACGGATATGAATCCATTTTTAACGCTGACTTTACCGACAAGGAATCAGACGATTACATCACCCGGGTTTTTTACCGGCACGAACGCAAACTGGCCAGAATAACGCTTGATTTTCAGAAAAAAATTGGTGATCTCCCGCTCAGGGCTGTTTTAGGCTACGGATATTTTAATTCCAGAATTGCTCCGGTTGATATTGAAAAACTGAACAAAGGCAGCGACGAAGAAGATCTATTGCCTGAAGTAGAAGGACTTTACGATAAATATGTTCGCTGGGGTCTTATTTCGGCTGAAGAGGCCGATGGCGGTACACATAACTTTATAAAAACCGGAGTTGTTTACGATACCCGCGACAACGAAGCCAATGCAAATCGCGGATTATGGTCGGAAGTTGTGATTATGACCGCTCCCCGCTTTTTGGGTAATAACGAAACCGCCTACACCAAATTGGCCATCACGCACAGGCAGTATATCACCCTGAAGAAAGACCTGCTCACTTTTGCTTATCGCCTGGGCTGGCAGGGAACCATTGATGGTAAAGCTCCTTTTTACATGCAGCCATACATGGTAAATACCTTCTCAAAATCAACCAAAAATGATGGACTGGGAGGCGCACGGTCGCTGCGCGGAATCATGCGCAACCGGGTGGTTGGTGATGCTTTTGGATACGGCAACTTTGAACTGAGGTACAAATTTCTGAAGTTTCACAAGTGGAATCAGAATTTCTATCTTTCGCTCAATGGCTTTACAGATATGGGCATGATTACCAAAACCATAGACCTCGATCTTACTAAGATTCCCGGGGATGAAGATGCCGGACTTTTTGAGGCCAATGTAGATCAGAGCCTGCATGTTTCTTACGGTGCCGGCCTGCGAATAGCCATGAACCAGAATTTTATAGTTGCTGTTGATTACGGGCTTGCCGGCGACAAACGCGATGGCAACAAAGGAATGTACATTAATCTTGGATTTCTGTTTTAACGATTGATCTGTTTAAATAATCAGAAAAAAGCACAGGTGGCAACTGCGATACACAGTTTGCCACCTGTGCTTTTGTTTAACCATCTGAGGTAAGTAACGCGAATCTGTTATATTTTAATTACAACATTCCCCCGTTTATGTCCTTTTTCGACGTAATCATGAGCTTCTTTTATCTGGCCGAGGCTGTATTCCCGGTCAATAAGCGGTTTCAGTTTCTCTTCTGATAACAGAGAGGCCAGATATTCAAGTGTTTGTTTTTTTTCTGAAGTAGGATACTTTACCGATAGAAACCGCCCATTGCTTTTTAACATTCCGGCACAGCGGCTGCGTGAGATTTTTCCTACAGCATCAAAAACTACATCATATTCAGGGCCTGGTTCTTTACAAAAGTTGCCAGAGGTATAATCCAGCACTTCTGCTGCTCCCAGTTCCCTCACCATCTGCATGTTGGCCTTACTGCATACAGCAGTTACCATAGCACCATATTCTTTTGCTAATTGCACAGCAAAACTGCCCACCGACCCCGAAGCACCGTACACAAGTACTTTTTTGCCTTTAAGATTTCCGGCTTTTGCAAGTATATAATGAGCTGTCATTCCACCAACCGGAGTAACGGCAGCTGTTTCAAAACCTACGTTTTCAGGGATATGTGAAATTACCCCTTTTTTGTGTTTCTCCGGTACACAAAGATATTCTGCATTACCTCCAAAGGATAAGCCGGTTGCGGTGCCGAAAACTCTGTCACCTTTTTTGAACTTCAAGACCTCTGAGCCGGTTTCTTCAACAATCCCTGCAAATTCAACTCCTGTGATTTTCATGGGTTTGAACCCGAAAATCCATCCGAGAGGGACGAGAATCAGCCGCGACATTTTTCGCAAATGAATATCGCCGCGTGTAACCGAAGATGCATATACCTTTACAAGAATTTCGCCCGGAAGTGGAAAAGGTTTTTGGACTTCAACCAAATTTAGAACATCTGAACTTCCTGATTTATTGCAAATTACAGCTTTCATTGTGGTCTGTTATTAAGAGATTGGTTTATTTTGATTACTTCCATCATCGTAGCTGAAAACTTCTTCAAGCGGAGTGTTGAAAATGCGCGAAATTTTAAAAGCGAGTTCCAGCGTAGGGAAATATTTCCCGTTTTCAATAGCTACAATGGTTTGCCGGGTAACCCCGGTTTGATCGGCAAGTTGCTGCTGAGTCATTTCGCCGGCAAAAAAGCGCAGCTTTCTGATGTTGTTGCTGATTTTTACACTGCCCATCTTTACACTCCTCTTCTGTAATAAATAATGCTCAGAACTTCTGATATTACTGAAGCAACAAACCCCGACAAGGTAAGGACAACAAAAAATACCCAGGGTTGCATTCCCAGAGCCAGCGCAGCCATAGCACCGACAAATCCACTTATAAAAATCCAGTGTGCAACACGCATGGTCTTAAGTTCTATAAGCCGGTCCATCTCGTCTGTTTTTGAGGGCAGGTCCTCGCGGGTAGTAATTTTGGTGATGATGGCAAAGATGATATGAATAATGATCTGAGCCAAAACCGAAATTGGGATAAGCATCAGAAATGCTTTGCCCCAGAAAGTGAAATCATTTAGCAAGCCGGGATTATCTGCAAAGTAATTAATGTAAATGTGTGCTGAATACCACACAAAAATAACTAGTGTACACAGCAGGGAAACCAGTATTCTTCTTTCTTTCAGGTCCATTGTTTTTAAGTTTAGGTGTAACGTAAATTCGACACAAAGATAATAATAATTTACATGATGTCAAGAATAATTGACATTATTTTTATTTTTCATTATTTTTATATTCTCTCATTCTTCTTTTTATGAAGAGTACATTTCAATCTGCTTGTAAATAGAGATGGCAAATAATCTCAGCTGATAAAGCAGGAGAGATTAGAGATACAAATTTGAGATTTATCAAGTTATAACATTATCATTGAATCTTATAACAAGTATTTTCACTTTATGGTGCCATAATTGCAAAGATTGGTCAATTCACTTTTTTATTAATTAAAACAACTACAAATGAAAACTTTAAAAATTGGCTGGGCGTTCTTAATGATAATGGCCCCTGTTACACTGCTGAGCAGTTGTTCAAAAGAGGAAACAAACGATGAACTTGACGGAGTATATTCCGAAAAGTTAATGGGCACTGAAAACCTGGGCTCCATGTGTTTACAACTTGACTCACTTCCGGCGGAGCCTCTCAGTGAAGAAGAAATATCGGCATTGAACCATATGCGTGAAGAGGAGTTTCTGGCCATGGATGTTTATTTAAAAATGTATGAACTTTACAAATTGCCGGTTTTCAGTAATATTCAACGTAGTGAAAGTCAGCATACAGAAGCTGTGAAGGCACTTCTTGTAAAATATGGGTTGACTGATCCTGCAGCAGAACATATTACGGGAGTTTTTGAAAATCCTGAGCTTCAGAATCTATACAACATTTTAGTAGAAACTGGCAGCAAATCATTAAATGACGCCCTGAAAGTGGGAGCAACCATAGAAGATCTGGATATTAAAGACTTGCTTGATCTGTCAGAAGTAGTTGACAACCAGGATATTCTTTTGGTATTTGCAAACCTGACGAAAGGGTCGCGGAACCACCTGAGGGCATTTAATGCTCAGCTTGTAAAAGCTGGTATTGTGTATGTGCCACAATATATTAGTCAGGAGTTATTTGCTGAAATAATATCTTCTCCTCATGAACGCGGATGTGTCAAACCATAAAAAAAAGCCGGGAATCTTCTTCCCGGCTTTTTTTAATTCAGTATTAATTCCTTATAAAACGATAGGTTTCATTAAAGTTTTCTCCTCTGATGCTGAGCAAATACATGCCTGGTTTCAGCCCTGAAATATCAAGAAGTATTTCTCCATTCCTGTGTTCAATATTCACACCTTCAGCAAATATAATACTGCGTCCTGACATATCGGTGATTTGAACCAGATTGATCTTGCCGGAATTGCAGCCGGGTTTTATAAATAATTCATTGCCAGCAGGTACAGGGTACAAAACAAGGTTACAAAGTGAATTATTCGGCCTTTCAACAGCAGTGTTGATAGTAACTGTCATCAGCACCGGAATTTCAATTTCAGGTTGATCGGGGTCGTTGGAGAGGATAGTGATTTTTCCGGAATAATTACCTGGTTCAATTCCGGTGGCATCGGCGGTAACCTGCAGATTCTCCTGAGCATTTATTGCAACTGAGCCTTCAACGGGTGTAACACTCAGCCAGTTTCCAGTGGAAGTAGCTCTTATAAACTTAACACTGATGTTTTTTGCCTGATGGCCTCCATCGCCATAGGAGTCTTCAATCCAGAATTTCCAGTTGCCTTTCAGTGCCTGCCCTTCAAAGTCTTTATTGCTGATGTTATAGTTTCCGTTACTTTGTCCGGAAGCCAGCATTATTTGTAAACCTGATGGGGTTTCAGCCCAGAAAGAACCTTCTGTCGGATAATTGTCGGTAGTCCAGTTATAAGAAACTATCAGTTCGCTCATAGTACCCGCTTCAGCGACCTGCAGGCTTGTCCATCCGTTTTCGGTGAAGGTGTTGTAATCGTAGGCAGTTGTTGCCGGGCTGTTCGACAAAGGTTTGGTTAAGGTGTCAGTGACGTCAGTTGATACTGTGACGAAATAATTGAGGCTGAGGTCACCGATATTTTCGAGCTGCAGAGGTAATGTTTCTGCCAGATCTTTCATGAGAGTTACCGAAAGTGAAGACTGATTGGTTTGCGCCTGAGCAAATAATTGTTCTCCTATATAGAATTCATGAGGGTCAGGTTTTCCAATAAATGGGTGATTTTCACTCCTTCCTGAAGCATCTGCAGCATGCAGGTAATACTGAATGGTGCTGCCATATTCCGGTGCCGGAATTGTTGCTGACCAGTTGCTTCCCATAGTTGCCGAAAGTGGCAATGCCTGGTATGGCGTATAAGGATTCGGGTTGACCCTGTAATAAAGTATGGCTGAGTCTGCTATGATTTCAGAGCCACTGTAGGATGCAATATTTGCGGCAAAAGAATATGAAGAAGCCGGATTTACATTGCCGAGCAGCGGTGTATGTCTGATCCGCAGCATGCCCGGGTCGGCCATTTCGTGTGTACGGCAGTGAAGAGCATCGGTAGATTCCCACGGTGTTGAAGGATTTGCAATAACCCCAAATATTTTATAACCAGGCATGGCATCGCGGTATACTTGAAGGGCAGCTTCGTCATACTGCGAATTCATGATGGGGACAAACACCTTATCATTAAGAATAAATGAATTGGTATATGGTTGATTCTGTGGTGTATTTACACGATATACTTCATAAGGAACGCCCCAGGGAGTGGTTAATGAAGCAAAATAGGCAGCAGTAGCTTCTATGGCATTGTACTGCGGATGGGTAGTCGGAACCGATCTGATAAGTATCTTGTTGGTTGCCAGGTATTTGCCCCAGCAATCTATATGATCAATATAGGTATTGTTAGGGTCTTCTACCACATGATAGTTGTTGATTCCCAGATAATTCTGCATCCGCTGATCCACCTGGGCGGGTGTCAGCGATGGATTTTCGGTATAGGCTATTGTGGTGGAAGCCGCCGTTCCGTAGCTGTCTGTCATGTAATTGCCACCGGTATGTATCACATTCATCCCGAAAAGGGGCAACCCAAGACTATTGGCTACAACTACAGGCACATTATCATCATTGGGGCGGGGTCTGTTATAGGGAAAATCAACAATCCCAATCTGGTTGTCGCCAAATGCAATATACCAGGGGCCATAATCTCTTGTCCAGTAACTATCGGAAGGTGCGTAAATAAAACTGCAGTTGTTAAGATTTACACCTGCGTTGCTATAAATGCCTCTGACAGTGTTTTCCTGAGTGAGGCCGGTAACTAATGTGGTAACCTTTGCGTCCCGGGCCATTTCACGAATCAATGATACAGGAATACCAAACGGGTACCTGACCAGCACTCCGACCGAGCGTTCAAATTCACCAAGACTGATAATATTTCCGGGAGGAGGATCGGTTTCGACAAAATTAATACCAATAAGATGCCGGCTTTGCTGCTCCTCAGGTGACATATGGTGGGTAAGCCGCTGAGGAGGATATTTTTCAAAATCCTGAGCAGAAGTGGCAGAAGCACACAAAAGTAAAGCCAGCAGGGCAACTAATCCACTGTATTTTAATGTTCGCATAACACAGGTAATTAAATCATACCGCCACAAAGGTAAAAATTTGTTTTACCTGTAAGCAAGGATTTTAACATTACCTGTTTTTGTTGACAAGATGTAATTTCTGATTCTTTAAGTTGCTGACAAATAGTTTATTGGATTAATCGGTTTAAAAACGGATAAAATTTCTCAAATTTTCTGTAATATTTTCCCTGTTGTTTCCACTAATCAATCAAAGAAACCAATTTTAAAACAACAAAAAGATGAAAGAAGAATTAGCGGTTAAAAATACCGAACAACCAATTATAATCAATAGGATTGCTTACGCAATGTTTGTTGTTCTGGCAGTTTATTTATGGGTAACCGGCGATTTCAGCTGGGCAATTGCTAATTTTGGTATTGCTTTGGTATTTGATCCGTTTGACCCAAAAGTAAGTTGGACCAAAAGACCTTTGTACCAGAAAATCTGGCTTATTGTACATGCCATGCTGAGTATTGGAGGTTTTATTTATCTCTTAATAAAATAGAAGCGAATCACTAACCTTAAAATTGATTACAAATGAAGAAGATTATTTCGTCCTTTATTATTGTTCTATTTTTCTTTCAAGGCTTAATTGCACAGAATCAGAAATATGGGAACTCAATTTTCTGGAAGATCACAGGCAAGGATGTTACAGGTGAGTCTTACCTTTTCGGTACCTATCATTTGCTGAGCCATGCCTTTATTGATACCATGCCCATGGTTACCGATGCATTGAACTCTTCTGCAGCGGTCATAACAGAATTGGTTCTGGATGAAACAGCTCAGCCCAAACTCATGCAGGCTTCGCTGTTGAATGGCTCTGTACTTTCCCAAAATATATCTGCACAAACCAGCGAGAAACTATCGAAATGGCTTGCAACTGAAGCCGGGCTTGAATTGTCCTCGTTTGAACCACTGAATCCCATGGCTGTTATGACCATTGTAATGTCCATTGCTCAGCAGAAATATTATCCAAACCCACAGGGCTATCTGCAGCTCGACAGTTACTTTCAGGAACATGCTAAGGCAAACAAGAAGGAACTGATTAGCCTGGAAACTGTTGAACAGCAGATAGATGTTTTATTTAATAACTTTTCAGTTCAAAGGCAATCGGAGTTATTGGATGAGCTGTTCAGTGAAAATGAAAGCATTGAACAGCAGCTCAATATGGTTTACAATTCTTATCTTGCACAGGAAATTAATGGTATGGTTACGCTCGCGTATGAATCATACAATTCCAGTGAAGTTGAGCAATTGCTCGACAACAGAAACAAAGCCTGGATACCTGTTTTGAAAAATGAGATGAAAGCACATCCAACCTTTATTGCGGTAGGTGCATTGCATCTGGCAGGCAAAAACGGCATATTGCAACTGCTTGTTGATGAAGGGTATATTGTGGAAGAAATAAAAATCAGAAACTGATTGAGCGAAAAGGATTTTTTGGCGAAACTAAAGGAGCACCAGGGTATAATTTATAAACTGGTGCACCTTTATGCTTCAGGCACCGAAGACAGAAAGGATCTTTATCAGGAGATTCTTTATCAGGCCTGGAAATCATATCCCATGTTTCGTGGTGACTCCAGATTCAGCACCTGGTTGTATCGTCTGTGCCTGAATACCATTTTCACCAGCCAGAAAAAAGTTTCGAAAATCGAATACACCGATGCAGGCCTTGAAGATAGACTCGCTGGTGAGGATGACTCTGCAGGTGACTCTCAGCGCCTATATCAGGCCATGCGTACCTTGCCCGAAACCGAAAGAGCCGTGGTTTCTCTGCACCTCGATGGGTATTCAAATCAGGAGATTGCATCCATTTTGGGAATCACTCCAAATCATGCAGGAGTTAAGTTTCACAGAGCCAAACAACAATTGGCTAAAATGCTGAACGACATATGACAGACATTGACAAAATCTGGCAAAATTCTGACACCGGGGAGCCTGTGTTAAACAACATGCTCAATAACATGAATTTTGATAAGATTAACTCAAAACATCCCTTGGCAAAACTTCGCCGAAACTTATTGATTACACTGGGTTTATCGGTGCTGATCACTCTTTTATATGCAGTTGCAATATTTTTTGTAGAAGCCTGGCAGGTTATACTTCCATTGATGTTAATGATTGCATTTAACATTTTTGTGATTGTGGGCGGGTGGCATCTTTTTAAATCTTTACCAGCCTCAGTTACTCCTGGAAATAGTCTTATGCAGGAACTTGAAAGACATTACAATGCATTTATGGAATGGTGGAAAATTCAGCAGAAGCTGAGTCTTTTTATTTATCCTGTAGCAGCTGCCGGAGGATTTATTTATGGAGGAATGATGGGGTCAGGAAAAGCGGTTGAAGAATTTCTTTACAACCCGTACATGCTGAGTATAATGGCGGTTACTTCAATAGTCCTGGTCCCGTTTAGTTATCTGTATGCCAAATGGCTGTTTCGCATGATTTACGGAAAACATTTAAAGCACCTGAAAGACTGTATTGATGAATTGAGCTCATAGTATTCCAGTATTTCACTAAATAGGAAGATCATCAGAACTAAATTGAAATCAGAATATTTATGACTTATACCCGTTTTCTGGCCTTTATAAAACAATCGCGGCAAAGGGGTTCATAAGTGTCGGTTTCTCCAAGCATAACTAATTTTTCATCGGCTGTCATTCTGTGGGAATAATGGGCCAGATTTCCGCATCGCATACAAATGGCATGTACTTTGGTAACATATTCTGCAGTTGCCATCAGCGCAGGTATAGGGCCGAAGGGTTTTCCTGTAAAATCCATATCCAGTCCAGCCAGAATTACCCGAATACCGCTGTCGGCTAATTTATTGCAAACATTAACCAATTCATCATCAAAGAACTGGGCTTCATCTATGCCCACCACATCTACTTCGCTGGCATAAAGTAAAATTTGAGAAGAGGATTGCACCGGAGTTGACTGAATAGCATTTTCGTTATGTGAAACCACATTGGTTTCATCATACCGCGTATCAATGGAGGGTTTAAAAATTTCAACCCGTTGTTTTGCTATACGGGCGCGGTTGAGCCTTCGGATAAGTTCTTCGGTTTTGCCCGAAAACATTGATCCGCAAATGATCTCAATCCAGCCTCTGTGCTGTGAGCTGTTGATTGCACTCTCCAAAAACATTGCCTGAGTTCTGAAAAATTAACTTACCTTTATCCTCTCAAAACCGGAAAAGCGGGTGATTGCCCCGGGCATTTAAAACCCCAAACCGGAAATACAAAAATACCATGATTCTGCGTTTTTCAATCCCACTTTAATTTTTTTTATCAACATGACCCAGCAGGAATTACTGAAACAGGCCGGAAAACAGCTCAATGAGCTGAATAATAAGTTTGAAAACCTCGCCGATGCAAATCAGATTCATCTGATTGAGGTGGATATTGTTTTATCACTTTTACGTGAAATCTACCAGAATATCAGTGCACTGAAAGATAATAATCAGGCAGAAGCTGCTGAAACAGTACAAAATTATCAACCTCAGGACTATTCGAACCCGGGGCCTGCTGCTCAGCCATACCGTCCATCGGTGGTTCCTGAGTTCACACCTCCGGCAGCGCCCAATGTACCATCTCCGCGAGCTGAAATTACCACCCCTGTAATGCCTGTTTCTATGCCAGAGCCGGTGCAGATTTTAAATACTCCGCTGGCTGCTGAACCAGAGCCAGTGAAAATTACACTGCAGACAGAAGTAGTTAAACCAGAAGAAGTTGTAATTCCACAGCCTCAGCAAACAGCACCAATTTTACCTGAAATTCAAAAAAAGGAAGAGGTTTCAACACATTCCATTCCAGTACATCACAAACCGGCTTCTCCACAACCTGAGCTGTTTGGGAACGGGAACACAGTGGCTGATAAACTCAAAGGGGAGTCAACCTCGCTGAATGAAAGAATCAGTGCAGGGAAAAGCGATACCACCCTGGCCGACAAAATCAACCTCACTCCGATCAGCGATATTAAAGCTGCTATTGGAATCAATGAAAAGTTTCAGTTTATCAATGAGTTGTTTGATGGCTCCTCAGAGCTTTATAATGAAGCCATTGTATTGCTCAATAATTGTACAAGTGGTTCTGCTGCCAGCCAATTGCTGACCGATTATCAGCAACGCAATGCCTGGGCTGCCGACAATAAGGTTTTTCTCAGGTTGAAAGAATTTGTAATCCGCAGGTATTTGAATCATTGATGGATTTGCTTTAACAGGAATGGAATGAAAAAATTTTGGAGTTATCTGCTTTTGTTGTGGATTACTGTTTCGGGTCTGCTATCCCAGGCACAGGACATTGATTATGCCCGGTTTGTGATGGACACACTCTCTGCTCCGGGAATGCATGGCAGGGGTTATGTAAAGTACGGAGCCCATCGTGCTGCAGAGTTTTTGGTCAGAGAGTTTTATAATCTGGGGGCCAGACCGTTCAACGACAGTTATTCTCAGGAGTTCAGGCTGGATATTAATACCTTTCCCGGTGGAATGATGGCCAATATTGATGGTAAAGTGCTTGAACCAGGAACAGAATTTATAGTTCATGCCTCTTCTCCTTCTGTTAATCAGGTTTTTGACCTAGTTTTTGTGGATGCGGAAATGCTCGAAAATAACCGCAAATTCAATAAGCTCCTGAAAACCAACCTGACAAATTCCATGCTTGTTTTCGACCGGTCACAAATGGCAGGTATTTCAGCACGAACAGCTGATTCGGCGCTTAAATCGAACTTTTTTAATGCCGGCGGATATATGCTGATTAATGCAAAAAATAATCTGGTCTGGAGCATCTGGCCCGGGTTTGAGCAAAGGCAGTTTCCGGTAATTGAGGTACGTGAGGATGTTATGCCCCGGAAACCTTCGCGAATAGCACTGACCATTGAAGCCGAATTTATGGAGGAAGTGCTGGTTCGAAATGTAATAGCACAGCTCAAAGGCTCTCATTCTTCTGATACTTGTATAGTATTTACAGCTCATTACGATCATTTGGGCAGAATGGGACAAAACACCTATTTTCCCGGAGCCAACGACAATGCCAGTGGAGTAGCTATGTTGCTTGACCTGGCCCGGCATTTTTCCGACTCCATCAACCGGCCCAGTTACAACCTGGTTTTTATAGCTCTGGCAGCCGAAGAAATGGGTTTGCTTGGCTCGGAATATTATGTTGAGCATCCGTTGTTTCCGTTAAATAAAATTAAAGTTCTCGTCAATCTTGACATGGTTGGTACCGGCAGCGAAGGAATTACTGTGGTTAATGGTGCGATTTATCCTGAAATGCTTGAATTTTTCAGAAAAATCAACCAGGAGAAACAATATCTACCCGAAATTGCCATGCGGGGAGAAAGTTGCAACAGCGATCACTGTCCCTTTTACAAAGCGGGAGTGCCTTCGGTTTTTATTTATACCCGTGGCAATGAACACCGTGAATACCATAGCCCATACGATCAGTCGCACAGGGTTCCGCTTTCCCGGTACAATGAGTTGTTCAGGCTGTTGCAGGATTTTATTTTAACTTATTGATTCTTATGCCAAAACTATACCTTGTACCTACACCTATTGGCAATCTTGAGGATATGACTTTCAGGGCTGTAAGGATTTTGAAGGAGGTGAATCTGATTCTTGCCGAAGACACCCGCAAAACCGGAATGCTTCTGAAACATTATGGCATTTCCAATGCGCTGAAATCGCATCATATGCATAACGAACATCGCACTGCCGGCGAAATAGCTGCGCGTATCGAAGCCGGAGAGTCGGTGGCGCTGGTAACTGATGCCGGAACACCAGGAATCTCCGACCCGGGATTTCTGCTGGTTCGTACATGCGCTGCTCAGGGTATTGATATTGAAACATTGCCTGGCGCAACGGCTTTTGTTCCGGCTCTTGTAAATTCGGGGCTGCCATGCGACAGGTTTCATTTTGAAGGATTCCTCCCACACAAAAAAGGCAGACAAACCCGATTGCAATATCTGGCTTCGCTTCCATTTACTTTTGTATTGTATGAGTCTCCATTCAGGCTTGTAAAAACGCTTCAGCAACTTGCAGAGGTTGTCGGGAATGACCGCCGGGCCTGCGTTTCGCGTGAGTTAACCAAAATTCATGAAGAAAACCGCAGAGGCACCCTTGAGTTTCTTATTTCGCATTACTCCACTCATCCGCCAAAAGGTGAAATAGTAATCGTGGTAGATGGAGGAGCGCAAAAGGCGGCTTCTGATCACACCTCAGATCAGGAAGAAGCGGATTAGTCTGTGACTTTTCACGTTTTTTTAATCTAATTCGGTAACTTTTCGTTTAGTATGCCGTCAGATGAACATACTCGTTCATTTGCGTACAATTTTTTTTCAAAACCGAACACTCCTAAACAGGATAGAATAAAAAATGCCCGTCAATAGCGCAAAACAAGAGTTTGGCACGATTTTGGATTAATGCACGACAAATTTGGATTTATGAATGGTTATTCTCCGGTAGTTATGGTTGTAGGTCCCAATGGCTGCCGTTCAATGTTCGGAGCCGGCGAAAATGCAGTCCTGCGCGAAGAGATTATCCGCAACATCACATATCCCGATTTTGCGCTTAAATCGTACCTTGAGGGCATAGTTAACATGGACCTGTCAACCAACGAAAGCGGGCAGGTGGTTATATCCGGAAGCAATGCTACACATCCCGGCCTGCTTGATTATGTTAGTCAGCGAATCAGAAAGATTGTTCTGCGCGAAAAAAATATGTCCGAAAGACAGATCAGATTGATTTTGAAGTTTATAATGTATTGATAATTAATAAGATATTAACTGATATCGGATTTCCCACAAAGTCCGGTGCAGTTAAAACATATCATGGTTTGTGCCGGATATGAATTTTCAGTGTGTGTGAAACCGGAGTCCGCTTTTGGCGGACTTTGTGTTTTTGGTAAAGTTAATTAAAATCAATAGTAAAGGTCGGGTACTTCATCCCTTAAAGTTGTGTAACTTAGCATCAAATTCTGTTGTATGTACTCTTATGAATATCCCCGGCCTGCAGTTACGGTTGATGCTTTGGTTTTCAGAGTCATAAATCAATCGGTGCATATTTTGCTGATACAGCGCGGGCATGAACCCTTTAAAGGAATGTGGGCTTGTCCAGGTGGTTTTATTGATATGGAAGAAACTCCTGAACAAGCTGTTGTTCGCGAGCTTCACGAAGAAACAGGGCTTACCGGAATAAAATTGTTTCAATTCCATACCTATGGAGGTGTTCACCGCGATCCACGCCACCGCACAATCGCCATTGCCTACACGGGGTTACTAAATGATGATTCTTCCAAAGTGCAGGGCGGAGATGATGCAACCGATGCTAAATGGTTTGATATAAAAAATCTGCCACTACTGGCTTTTGACCATAATCTCATAGTTGATGATGGTATTGCTTTTGCTAAGTCAAAAGGTTGGTTTAATTGAGGTTCGATTTTTAACGAGGTTAATGTTTTCTTGTAATGCGGAATCCATTGAGTAATTTGATTTTCTCTGCCTTGTTATTCTTTTTCCTGGTTTGATTCTGAATTTGATTTTTCAGCATTTCTTTTGTTTGCCTGCCTGGTATATAGAGAATTTGCATAGGCATAGATGATCCCCAATCCATTAAGGACATAATATACAGTAAATAGTTTGCCAATATTTGTTTGTGGGGCTAAATCTCCATAACCAACTGTAGTTAAGGTTATAACAGCAAAATAGACTGAATCAACCCATGAAAATCCTTCAACAATGTGATAAAATACAGATCCGTACAGAACTGTAAATAATGCCAGAGCTGTAATTCCTTTGGGAGATTTTAAACTGAGCCATGCTTTTAGCTGTTGAAGCGGCTTCTTCATCTTTAAATGTTTCTTTATTAATTGATTAAGCAAACGGACAACTTAATAAATTGTTTAATGGACTTCAAAAAGTTGGTTAAAATGAACTAGTTATCTTCTAAAACTGACTTAATTGATAAATAGACTTTCAAATATTGATTGGTGATGTAGAAGTAATTTCTGGTATAAATTAAAATCGCTTTTTTTATTTTACAGGGAATGATTGAATTCTGGTTCAAAGAAGTGCATTGTAAAAAGGGGCAGTAAATTGCGATATCTGTATCATCAGAAACAGATACAGTTAATAGATTCTGTTTCAGCTACCAAGGTTTCAGGTTATTTCATACCATTTTAATTGCAACATAACAACAGTTATTGATCTGACTCTTTGATATTTTAAGCATATTGCAACACTCAGTTACTATGTAGTATAAAGAAAAATAAATAGTTAAAACTCAAATTGCAAATCCGGAACCAATAAAAGAATTAATCAGAAATTTTTGTGCTTTGCTCTTTCCAACTAATCTATTCTTACATTTTTCATGCCTTTTATTGGTTTAGACAATTTAATAATAGTTACAAATGTTTGCCAAATTCAGGGTTATTTCTTTCTGCCAGATAAATGTTACATAGATTAAAACTGGAAGCACTTTTGTAATATCAGGGTTGCCGGTTCTTCAAAAACTCTTACCTTTAGCTCTTGAAAAATTATGTAAAATGCGATACCTTTTCTTATTCCTTCTGCTTTTCCCGGCTACAGTTTTTTCGCAACTTTCTGATGATTTCAGCGATGGAGATTTTACACAAAATCCGGCATGGACGGGAAATTCTGATCAGTTTACAGTCAATATAAGCCGTCAGCTGCAATTAAATTCAGCCGGAGAGGGGCTGTCACAACTAGTAACTCCGTTTACTTCAGATGGATTGATTGAATGGCGCATCTGGGTAAGGTTAAACTTTGCGCCCAGCGACAACAACAACGCCAAAATCTATCTGGTTTCAGACAATGCCAACCTCACAGAACCTCTGAATGGTTTTTATCTCAAACTTGGCGAAGGTGGCTCAGCCGATGCCATTGAGCTTTACAGACAGAGCGGAACTGTCAACTCACTCATTTGCAGGGGTGCCGATGGATTAATTGCAGCCGCATTCGCCATCCGGGTCCGTGTGCTGCGCACAGAAGAAGGCGCATGGAGCGTTTTTGTCGATCCGGCCGGGGGTGAAGATTTCCAGTTTCAGGGTAGTGGTGAAGATTCGCAATGGTATAATTTCACTCATTTTGGTATTATTTGTAAATATACTTCCAGCAATGCCACCCGATTCTATTTCGACGATGTTTATGCAGGAACACCTATAATTGATGATATCCCTCCCAGATTGCTGGGCATTGAAGTAACAGGGCCAAATACCCTGGATTTAACTTTTAGTGAAAGTGTTGATGAAAATACTGCTGCAAATGTTGAGAATTTTATTGCAGATGGTGGCACAGGGGTCCCGGTTGCATCAGGAAGAGACATAACTCAAAAACAGATTATTCATTTGCTTTTTAACAACAATTTTGAGCAGGGGAAGCTTTACAATCTGAGTGTGAGTAATATAAAAGATCTTGCCGGGAATGTAATGGAGAATTCAATAAAGCAATTTGCATTTTACGATGTAAATGCCTACGATATTCTTATTACTGAAATTATGGCCGATCCGGACCCTCCGGTAGCCCTGCCCAATTATGAATATCTGGAATTATACAACCGAAGTGCTTTCCCGATTCAGCTTGAAAATTGGGTACTCAGTATCGGAACTACCCGTCGCACCCTGCCTAAATTTATTCTCGAAGGCGGAGGCAGGGTTATCCTGACCAGTTCTGATGCATTACCGTTGTTTGCAGAATTTGGAAATATTATGGGTTTTTCGAGCATAAGCCTGTCCAACACCGGAGCATCTTTGGTGCTTAGAAATCAAAATGGAAGTATCATTCATTCAGTAACATATGCTGATACCTGGTATCGCGATGCGGTGAAGAAAAACGGTGGCTGGTCACTCGAAATGATTGATCTTTTTAATCCCTGCGGAGGAGCCGGAAACTGGCGGGCATCGAATAATCCGGCTGGAGGAACCCCGGGTGCACAAAATTCGGTAAATGGTATTTTTTCGGATACACTAAAACCTGAAATCGAAAAAATAAGCATTGCAGGGCCTAATGATCTGAGGGTGTTTTTTACAGAATCGCTCGATAGTCTCAGCCTTTCATCTGCTGACAGATATTTTGCCGATCAGGGCCTGGGAACTCCGGTAAGCGTTTTTCCTTCAGCTCCGGATTATCGCTCTGTTTTACTGGCATTCTCAGCAGAAATTGCAGAAGGGCAGATCTATACCCTTTCTGTTAAAGCCGGACTTCGCGATTGTGCCGGCAATCTCACCGAAGCTGAACTTACTGCCAGGTTTGCTATCCCATCTGAGCCAGAGGAAATGGATGTTGTAATCAATGAAGTTTTATCTGATCCGAGAGCTACCGGAACTGAATTTGTTGAAGTGTATAACCGTTCGGAAAAAGTATTGGATATGAAGTGGGTATGGTTAGCCACCCGGGACAAAACAACCGGGGAAGTTAGCTCGGTAAAAGAAACAGCCCCTGATGGCCGGCTGATTTTTCCAGGCGAATATCTGGTTCTTACGAAAAACCCTGATGTTGTAAAACGAGAATATAATACCCCTAATCCGGGCGGGTTTGTTGCCATGGAATCACTTCCTTCCTATTCCATTGAATCTGGTACTGTAGTATTACTTACACCCTGGCAGGTAATTCTGGATGAATTTACCTATAGTTCTTCCATGCATTTTGGCCTGCTGAATTCAACAGATGGAGTATCTTTGGAAAGAATCAACTACAATCGCCCTGCCTCAGACCGGGGCAACTGGACGTCGGCCTCCCAGAATTCAGGTTTTGCAACTCCTGCATATCAGAATTCACAATTTATGCTGGCTCCATCGGGAAGTGACGAGTTACAGGTAAGTCCTGAGATCTTTTCGCCTGACAGCGATGGTTATAACGATTTGTTAGCCATTTCATGTGTTTTTGCAGAACCCGGGTATTCGGTTACCATCCGCATTTTCGACAGCAATGGAAGAGAAGTGAAAATACTGGCGAAAAACGAACCTGCCGGCACCGGCAATGTATTTTACTGGGACGGCACCAATGAAAAGCGGGAAAAAGCTCCGATAGGCATTTATATTATTCATGCTGAGGTGTTTAACCTGAGCGGAAAAGTGAAACAACTCAGAAAGACTGCTGTACTTGGAGGTAAATTATAATTCAGGGAATTGTAAAAATCACCTTATTTACATGCAGTTAATCGCTTAATAAAAATCCCCGGCTATTCTTAACCGGGGATTTTTAATGATTGTACCTTCCGGGCTTATCCTCCAAAAAGGCAATATTTGTTTAATCAATTACTTTCTCTCGAAGAAATCATTGCCTTTATCATCAACAATAATAAAAGCCGGGAAATTTTCTACCCTGATTTTTCTAACTGCTTCCATGCCTAATTCTTCAAAGTCAAGTACTTCGACAGATTTTATGGAAGCTTTTGCCAAAATCGCAGCAGGTCCTCCGATGGAGCCAAGATAAAAGCCTTTGTGTTTTTTACATGCATCTGTTACCATTTTACTGCGGTTTCCTTTGGCCAGCATAATCAGAGAGCCGCCAAGCGACTGAAACTGATCCACATACACATCCATACGACCGGCTGTGGTAGGACCGAAGCTTCCTGATGCCATTCCTTTTGGAGTTTTGGCCGGGCCTGCATAATATACCGGGTGATTTTTGAAATAATCAGGCATGGGTTTGCCCTCGTCAATCATTTGTTTGATTCGTGCATGTGCTATGTCGCGGGCAACTACAAGGGTGCCGTTTAAACTCAGGCGGGTTTTTACAGGATATTTTGATAATTCTTCAAGTATCTCATTCATGGGCCTGTCAAGGTTTATTTCAACTGCAGGCTTCATATGAGGGGCTGATTTTGGCAGGAAACGGGCTGGATTTTTTTCGAGCTCCTCCAGGAAAATACCTTCTTCGGTAATTTTAGCTTTGATATTTCTGTCTGCGCTGCAACTAACACCCAATCCAACAGGGCAGGAGGCTGCATGACGCGGAAGCCGGATGACTCTTACATCATGCACAAAATATTTTCCCCCGAACTGGGCTCCAATGCCTGTTTCTTCACAAATCTTCTGTACACGGGCCTCCCATTCAAGGTCACGGAAAGCCTGACCGCCTTCGTTTCCTTCGGTGGGAAGGTGATCGTAATATCCTGCTGATGCTTTTTTAACTGCAGCCAGCGTAGCTTCGGCCGATGTTCCTCCGATTACCAGTGCAAGATGATAAGGCGGGCATGCTGAAGTGCCCAGATCATATACTTTTTCTTTTACAAATCTGGTAAGCGCTTCATCGGTAAGCAAGGATTTGGTTTGCTGGTATAAGAAGGTTTTATTGGCCGAGCCTCCTCCTTTGGTTATGAATAAAAACTCATATTCGTTGCCCTTGCCAGAGTATATGTCAATCTGAGCCGGAAGATTGGTGCCGGTATTTTTTTCTTCAGTCATGGTAAACGGAACCACCATTGAATAGCGCAGGTTCTTATCGCGGTAGGTTTCATAAATACCTTTTGATAAATACTCCGCATCATCAACACCGGTGTAAACATTTTCTCCTTTTTTGGCCATGATTATAGCTGTGCCGGTATCCTGACAGGTGGGCAGTTCTCCTTCGGCCGAAACAACCTGATTCATCAGCATGGTATGAGCCACAAATCTGTCGTTATCGGTGGCTTCGGGATCGGCAAGAATATCAGCGAGTTTTTGCAAATGTCCGGGCCTCAGGTAAAAAGAAACATCGGTAATGGCCTCTTTGGCCAGCAACTCAAGCCCTTCGGGGGCGACTTTAAGGATTTTGCGGCCTTCAAATTCGACAACACTCACAAAATCACTGCTAATTTTACGGTAAGGCGTAGTGTCCTTTAAAACCGGAAAAGGTTTTTGATACTTGAATCCTGACATGCGACAAAAATTTGTTAATTAAAACATTGAAAATGAAACAGTACTGCCATTTCATTTATGGATGATAAAGGTAATGTTTTTTTATAAATCCCCCTGTTTTTATAATCAAATCGCTTTCAGTAAAAAATAATGTGCTGGTTTAGAGATAAAAAAGTACATGCGGGATGTTATTAATAATTTCTGAGCTTTATTTATCTCAAGGAACAATCACGAAGCAAGAAGATCATGTTTTTATTTATTTTTTATGCTGTTTCTATTTCTAAATTATTTGAGTGCGTTACTTTTGGTTAACTATTGCGGTGACTATGGATAAAAAAACAAGAGCCTGCGTATTGACACAAGCCCTTGCCGTGAAATATATGGAGTGATGATGTGGTTACAACTGCTTGAATTATTCCCTTGACATGAGCAAGTCCAACCCTCCTTGTTTAATATTTAGTTTTCCATCTTCGGGGAACGAAATTTTTATTCCCGCAGCATCAAATCTGAATTCAGTTTCACTGACAGCCTCCAGCGGAAAAGCACTTTGGCCGGTTGCTTGCGCTGTGAGAATATCACCTTCAACTTTAACGGTGAGTTTCAGAGGGAAGCTTTCACTTGAGTAGGTGCCTTCATAAGTTTTTAATTTCTTTACATCTACTTTGGCCGTGCTGAAATCGGGCAGCTTATACTCTTTGCCAAATTGTATACTTAATAATCCAATTAATAGTTCATTTTGATTGTAATTCAGTCCGTTGGAAGTTACAGCCAGTGCCAGTTCCTTTTCTGGGTAATAAATCAGTACCGACCTGAAGCCATCAATGCCTCCGGTATGACCGAACCCTTTAAGTTCGTAAAATGGCATAGGAAAAATACCCTTGGCATAAGTGCCTTCGGCAGTAAGCATTTCATCGAGCGACTTTTTACTGATAAGTTGACCCGTAAACAAAGCATGAGCAAATTTTACCAGATCTTCGCTGGTTGAAACAATGGCACCTGCACCTCCGGGTACGCTCATATCAGTTTCATTGTCTTTTGTCCAGCCTTCGGCTGTATATAAATATGAATAGCTCTCATTGTTTTGGATATCAGCCGGTTTTCCATAGTAAGTGGAAGTGAGCCCGGCTTTATTAACAATGCGTTCCTGAAGATTAATAGCATAACTCTTTTTAGTAATATCTTCGATAATGTAACCAAGCAACAGAAAATTTGAATTGCTGTATTCCGATTTTTCTCCAGGCAAAAAGAGAACAGGGTGAGAATTTATCATTCCCAGCAATTCTTCTCTGCTTTTTGGCTGAGTACACCATTGAAGATAAAGGCTGTCATCGGTAATGCTCCACAGCCCCGATCTGTGCAGCAACATATCTTTTATGCTGATTTTTTCTGAATTTACTACCTGCGGGAAGTAGGCAGATAATTTTTCATCCAAAGAGATTTTATTCTCCTCAACGAGCTGGAATATCATTGCCGATGTAAAGGTTTTGGAAACCGATCCGATCCGGTAAGTCGTTTTTTTCGTAGATTTTATTTTGTTTTCGACATCAGCAAATCCTGCTGCATTACTGTATATCAGTTTGCCATTTTCCATAAGAGCAATGGTTCCCATAAACTTATTGTGTTTGCTGAGCAATTCAACAAGGCTGTCAGTTTTTACTTTTTCCTGTTTAAATTGTGCATGTGCAACAGGTAACCCAAACACTGATATTAAGCATAATATTAGTATTCCGTTTAGTTTTCTCATAAGGCTTCAGAGTTTTAAAGATTTGGTTGAACAATGGTTTAGACACTTAAGACGACATTTAGTTACAAACAGCTGTATGTTTTGCAGAAAACGCGTTGCAGAAATGAATTGAACCTTTTGTTTTGTAAAATGTTGAGGTTTTGTATGAATTTGCAAAATAGATGCACTGCAAAATACCTAATGGTGCGTATCTGAGATATTAATGGCTTTGTTTAATTTTGAAAAAAGAAGTTAACATGAAAAAAATTACTACACTAATTCTGGCAACTTTGTTGGTTGTGTCATGGGTTTCGGCTCAGCAGGTTTTTACTTACAACTTTGAAAACAATCTTAGCGAAACCTCCGGCTCAGGGCCTGATTTGACCATTCTGGGAGAGCAGGGTGTATTTGAAACAGCTGTGCTTAACGAGATATCTCAGCAAACCAAGACGGTATACCGTTTTGCTAAAAACAGTGGTTTGCAGTTCAATAATGCAGCAGCGGGCAACTTTATTGGTACAGACTATACCATTGAGATATATTTTGTTTTTGATGAATTATCAAGCTGGAAACGTGTGGTTGACTGGAAAAACCGCAAAACCGACTGGGGAGCTTATGTATTTAACGGGAAACTCAATTTCTACAACATATTATACAGTCAGGAAGCGCCGGTATTGCCCGGAGAGTTTACCTATTATGTTATTACCCGTACGGCAGGCACTCAACAAGTGCTGATTTATACCGATGCTGAAGTTAAGATTGATTTTGTTGACAATGGCAATCATGCTTTGGTAGATGAAGACGGGGTGCTTAATTTCTTTCATGACGACCTGATTGTACCCAATGAAGCATCAGCCGGTGCAGTTGCCATGATCAGGCTGTACAGTTACCCGCTTTCTCAGGCGCAGGTTACTCAAAATTGGGAAGGTCTTGGAAGTCAGGTTTTTGGAATCAGTAAACAAATAGAAAAGTTGCCTGTATTTGTTTATCCCAATCCTGCAGAAACAGTATTTGTTGCAGACCTTTCTGCGTTCGAGCCTGGAAAAGGTGCAATTATTAGATTATATGATGTGAACGGTAAACAAGTTTACCAAACCACTGCAACCGGAGGTACGCGGGTTGAGATAGGCACTGGAATTGTACCTGCAGGAATTTATCTGCTACACATATCGCAGGACATGAAAATTGCAGCTTCAAGGGTGGTTGTCAGGTAATTGTTGAAAAAAGTCAATTTTCAGGCGGCCATTGAATTATTCTTCTGAGCATATTAAAGAGGTCTTTGCTGTGAAAGGGCTTTGCCAGATATTCGATACAGCCTGCAGCAAGGCATGCTTCGCGATCGCTTGCGCCCCCGTAAGCAGTAACCGCAGCAATGTTAATGGCAGGATTTATCTCCCTGATTAATTCAATCGCCTGATAACCATCCATTCCCGGCATTCGGATATCCATTAAAATAATATCGATGTCAGGATGCTTTTTTGCCTGCGTTACAGCTTCTTTTCCGCTTTTTGCTTCGATTATGGTACACTTATAGCGGTTAAGCAAACGCTTGATGAATAACATATTAATCATTTCATCTTCTACCACAAGTATCAATGGCTCCTTGTCAGGTGAAGCTGCCTGAGGAATTTGATCAATTATTGTGTTTTCGGTTTTGTTATTTGATCTGACAGGAATTGAGAGTGTGATAATGGTTCCTTTTTCGGGCTCAGACTCTGCTTTAACCGTACCTCCCAGCAGCGAAGTAAGGCCCTGCACTATTGATAATCCTAACCCGGTACTGTGGTTAAGTCTGGGTGCATATACATTTTCCTGCATAAAAGGCTCAAAAATAAGAGGGAGGTACTCAGTAGAAATTCCCTGGCCTGTATCAGAGATTTTTATATTTATGAGGTTGTCTTCGAGCCGGTAATTGATATTTACCATGCCATAATCGGTGAATTTTATTGCATTATCGGTTATCTCTTCAACAATGCGTTTCACCATCATGCGGTCGGTAATTACCATTTGTTGTTTGTTTCCCGGGTCATTCAGTTTCAGAATGAGGTTTTTCTTTTCGGCATTTCCTTTCTGAGATTTAAACACTTCCTGCATCAGACTTCCCAGATTAAACATGGCATCATTCCGGTGCATGTTTCCAGTCATCAGCAGCGAAAGTTCCATAGTATTGTCTATGGTTTTGGTCATTCTGTTGATACTGTGTTCAAGAAAACTTACGAACTCTGCATTTTCTTCGGGTGAATAATCTCCTGATCCCAACAATTGGGCAAAGCCAAAAATTCCATTCAGCGGAGTGCGAATTTCATGCGACAGATTCTTCATGAAAGTGGTTTTCAGGCTATTGCTGGCTTCTGCTTTTTCTTTTGCAGTTCTCAGGTCGTTTTGTGTTTCAATAAGTTCGGTGATGTCTGTTATGGTTCCGATGTAACCTCGTACCTGTCCGTCAACCATTTCGGGGACAGCCTGCCCCTGTACCCAGATAATCGAACCATCCGGCCTCACAAAACGGTATTCTGAGATAACAGGTAATTTATGTTTTATAGCATGTTTCCACTCTTTTACTCTTTCATCTCTGTCGTCGGGATGAATAGCTGAAATGTATTTATTCTGCAATGCTTCAGCATAGGATAATCCGCATAAAGCCGACCACTTCGGATTAACAAAAGTGGTCTCGCCTTCGGCATTGGTTCTGAAAATACCTACCGGAGCCATACGAGCCAAAGTTTCAAACAATTGCCGGCTCTCCCGCAATTGTTCTTCGGCTTTAATTCTCTTGGTAATATCATTGAAAATAACTGCCATTTTCCCCGGAACTGTCTGAAATGCCTTAACTTCATAAATTCCGTGTCCGGATGCACTGTTCATCGCCAGTTGTTCGGTTATCCAGGTATGATTGCTTTTGGCTGCATCTTTATAGCGATGGGGTATGTCTGTATTCTTCAGCGCCGGGAAAGCCTTTTCAACCGGAAGCCCTGAATATTTGTTGTGATCGTGGTTAAGTATTTGATCAGCTGCAGGGTTAGAGTGTGTGAATATCAGCTCATTATCTTCATTTAATTCAAAAAAATGCATTCCGAAAGGAGCATTTTCAACCATCTGCCGGTAAATGTTTTCACTGTTGCGCAATGCCTGCAACGCTTCAAGACGTAGTGTTACATCCTGCCCGCTGGTTCTGATTCCAATAAGATGACCATTGTCATCTCTGATGTGTGTCCATGCAAGGGAAAGCCAGAAATAGGTTCCATCTTTTCTGATGCATCTGAAAAAATGGTCTTTCCCTTCAGGATTAACCAATGCATGCATCAATACCTCCCGTGCTTTTTCGCGGTCGGGCTTTGCCACCAGAACTTCAATGAAATCAGGCATTTCAATGATTTCATCAGGAGAAAAACCTGTAAATCGTTCAGCAGCCGGATTTGTCCATACAATTCGTCCCTGCGGGCTGAACATAGATTCCCAGTTGGCAGTGTAGTTTGCAATTGCCCTGAACCAAATTTCACGTTCTTTTTGTTCAGCTTCGGCCAGTTTGCGCTCGGTTATATCGTTGGCCACCGAAAGAATCCCCCTTTTACCGTCAGGAAGGGTTACTGCCGATTCAACCAGTAAAGAATAGTAATAAGTGCCATCTTTTCTGCGGCTGGTAACTTCATGTTTAAGCGTTTCGCCTGATAATATTCGCTGCAGATGGTTGTCAATATAAGTGATGTTTTCGGGAAGGGCGAGTACACTTACATGTTTGCCGATAAGCTCAGCTGGTTCGTGTCCGGTGGAAGCACACATGGATTGATTTACATCCAGAATTACTCCTGTTTCATTTAATAAAAGAATACCTGAAGGCGATGTTTCAAACAAGGTATGATACAGATCGTTTTTATCAACCAGATTCTTTGATTTTATTTTACTGCGACCCGCCGAGGGTAATTCTTCTGTTGCAAGCCAGAGCAGTGCTTTGTTGCTGCCTTCATCAGAGACTAGATTTACTGTCAGGTTAAACAGAGAATTGTCTGCGACTGAACTGATGTGGCATAACTTTACTGGAAATTTTTCTGCATTTTTTATGGTATTTGTATTCAAATTCCAGATTTCATCAATGCTTTCAGCCGAACTGCTGCGCCTTAGCATTTTTTTGAATTTGCTATTCATATATATTACCCTCATATTCAGGCCGGTTATACAAACTGCCTGATCCAGGTGGTTAAAAACTTCGTAACTGAGGGATATATGCTGAGGATTTTCTTTTGTCATCACCAGTTTGTTTTTAGTTTAGCAGCTGGTTGCTAATACCAGCATTTATGTGCCAAATGCAAAGGAATAGGCAATATGGCTTCGGGGTTTATTTCATCCGGGTCATTAGTTATCAGGAATCAAACGCCAAAGGGATTTTTATCGTGAATTTACTACCTTCATTCTCAGTGCTTTCTGCCTTTATGGAGCCTCCGTTCTTTTCGATAAATTCCTTGCACAGCAGCAGCCCAAGGCCGGTACTTGGCTCTCCGGCTGTGCCTCGGCGGTTGTTGCGGGCCGAAACTAAAAAGAGTTGTTTGATCATATCCTCCGGAATACCAATTCCACTGTCAGTAATGCTTAATTCTGCAAATCCTGGTTCAGGGCATTTGGAGTCAATTATAATTTTTCCTCCCGGGTGAGAGAATTTTACGGCATTGGTAAATAAATTCCGAATTACTGCTTCAATCATATTTCTGTCCGCATAGACACTTATATCTTCATCCTGGTTTAAAAAGACCTGTATTTGCTTATAGTTTGCACTTTCAAGAAGTGTTTCAAGGCTCACAGAAATTATTCTTCTTAAGTCATGTTTTTCGGGATTAAAAGGTTTTTTATTCCGTTGCAGCATTGACCATTCCAGCAAATTGTCGAGCAGATTATAAAGGTTGCCTGTAGATTTGCGCAATTCACTCAGGATAACCCGCAAATCTTCGGTTTCCATGTTTTCAAAATCGTCTGCAATCATTTCGGTTAGCCCAAGAATGGCAGAAAATGGGCTCCTGAGATCATGGGCTACAATTGAAAAGAACCTGTCTTTTTCTGCATTAAGCGCTTTGAGCGATTCGGTTTGCTTTTGTATTTCAAGTTCGGCTTT
Source organism: Lentimicrobium sp. (assembly GCA_024709105.1). Taxonomy (GTDB): domain Bacteria; phylum Bacteroidota; class Bacteroidia; order Bacteroidales; family Lentimicrobiaceae; genus Lentimicrobium. Next base: position 42,038 of record JANJXJ010000099.1, read on the forward strand.
TTTACGGTCAGAGATATCATGATAAATAGACTGGTAGGTGCTATCAGGCATGATATGTGTATGCATTTCAACAGCAATTATACCGCCGTTTCGGGTAAGTAATTCTCTCTCCGAAACAACTTTTTTACCTTGTTTGAGCAGGTCAAATCTGAAAGGATGTTTTTCAATACTTTCGGGAGTAAAAAGATTGTGACTGATGTGCCGCCCAATCAATTCTTCTCGTGAATACCCGGTCATTTCGCAAAAAGTGCGGTTTGCTTCAATAATAACACCATCTTCAGAGCCAAGTAAAATACCTCCAACCGATGAGTCAAACAGTTCGCGATAACGCTCTTCGCTTTTCCTGAGTGCAAGTTCTGTCTTTTTTAACCGGGTTATGTCGCGCAGATGCTCAATGATGTATTTAATGTTGCCATCATCGTCAAGTACCGGATATGACCTGATGTCGAGCCAGATATCTTTTTCAGGCACATAGCGCTCATTGGATGAAGGCAACTTTGTGTTATAAGTGGTGGCAGTTACACAATCTTCGCATTCGAAATCACGACCGATCAAATGATAACATTTATAACCTTTAATTTCTTCAGGATTTAGATTAAGAAATCTGTAACCTGCTTCATTGTAACGGATGATATGGTGATCATGATCCTGTATTCCAATGATATCGGGAATCATATTGATCAACTTTTCGAGAAATTCCTTATTTTCCTTGTTCTCTTTCAAGGCCTCTTTTAAGCCCAGAAGTGCTGCTTTTTCATTGGTAAAATCACGAATTATCGCCAGTACCTCATTATTGCCGGATGCAATAAGCCGTCCTTCCTGAAAGTAATTGCCCTTGCCGGGAATTCCGATAGAATAGTTTATAATTGAAACACCTTGTTTTTTAATGGTTCCCTCAATTTCTTTTAAAAAGTAGTTTGAAAGTTTTTCGCTGAAAACTTCGCTAATATGTTTTCCTGACAAAAGATTGCCGGGGATAAAGAGTTCGGAAAAATGCGGCTGAACAGTTCTGAAATAACCTTCAGCATTGATTTTTAGAAGCAGATCGGGGGAAAACTCGCTTTCGCGGTTGGCAAAGAAAGATGAGAACTCTGGAATTAAAAGTTCTCCGTCAACGACAGAGAGTAAATGATCAAGCAGGTGTTGATATCTTAAACGGAGCTTATCAAAGGTATCCGTGCGAAAAGGCTCCTCTGTTGAATTGTAGTTCATGCCATAAAAGCTAAAGTTTGTTGTGTTGGCCACATCCATGGCTTTGCCAGTCAGAAGCTGCTTTTTTCGGTAAAAATTATTCTGCTACCGGTTTATTCTCACTGCAAATACAGAAATGAGTCTTTCACAGTTGGCTAAATTAATAAATATTCATTTGAAAATCAAATACAAAAAGGCAAATAAAATTGTTTCATTGCGACAGGGTATTTTATACTTTTGCACCTCTTTTTAAAAGGCGGGATTATGTCAGAGAAACTGCTTGATGCGATTAAAGGGGTTTATCATCCCAAAATATTCACTACCTTAAGGGATTACAACTTAAAAACTTTTACTTCTGACCTCATAGCCGGAGTTATTGTTGGGGTGGTTGCGCTGCCACTGGCCATTGCTTTTGGAATTGCTTCGGGGGTAAGCCCCGAACGCGGATTGATCACCGCTATTATTGCCGGATTTTTAATTTCAGCTTTTGGCGGAAGCCGGGTTCAGATAGG
>JANJXJ010000112.1 GCA_024709105.1 Lentimicrobium sp.
GTGCTGTCGCGGATGATTTCGGCCTGGTAATATTCTTTTTGAGCTCTTTTTTCGCTCAGAATGCGGCCGAGACGCAATTGTGCAATAAAGTTATTGCGATCGAAAAACGTGAGCCAAACCAGAAAGGCCATAATTACAATCACATATTTATTTTTTAAAAGCGGTGAGTTAGCCCCATTGCACTATTAAACCGACACTTAAAAAGGTGTGCTTATAATTTGAAAATATTCTTCCTTTCCCGGAAACAGCCAAAGGTTATCATTTACATTAGAAACAGCTCAGCAGCATTTCCAGCTTCAGAATTACCAGGCTATTTCATCAGCAAAATCTTCGCGCTGTAAGGTTTGTTGTGTCTGCCAAAATAAGTAAGCAGATAAACACCTGTTGGGTATTTCGCAATGTCAATCACTAACGAACTTCTGTTTTCAACAATAAATCTTTCAACAATTTTGCCTGATAAGTCAGTTAAAAATAGCTCTTTCAGAGGGCCGGTCACTTCTATGTTTATAAGTCCTGATGTCGGATTAGGATAAAATCTGCATGCAAACTCTGCATTTTCCGATTCCGTGATGCCTGTCACAGTTGAGTTTTGATCAATCTCTGCCTTAACCAGCCCTGCAATTTTTAAAGTGTCTGATATTTCTTCTGTAGCAATCGGGAATTCATTATTACAGGAAACAAATGAAGTATACTGATTTAAAATTCTGATCAAAAGGCTGTTAAGCTTTTCAACTTCGTATTTATCAGTGGTTGGTGCTATGTGTTTGTCGCCAATTCCACTATGGTCGGTAAGGAATACATAAGTGCCATTTGTCCCCAATGCCATTGAGCGCATTAAATATTCTGTGCTTTTGTTAATACCACTGGAGCTTATGGGAATTATTTTTATTCCTGTTGCAGCAGCTGCCAATGTCAGTTCCTGCATTTTTTTAATTATCTCAGGTGTTTGATGGGGCGGTGCATCTAAAACCAGAAAAATAATTTTTGTAATTGCATTTTTATGCCAGCTTAGCTCATGAATAGCAGTGTTTAGCGCGGCATCAACAGCCTCTGGGTAATCACCTCCTCCGGCTGCATTCTGGGATTGAATAAAATGGATTCCTTTGTTAATGTTTTCAGAAATTCCTGTTTTTCTAACTATATATTCATCGCCCTTGTCCCTGTAGAATACACTCCCCAATCTGAAAGTTATTCGCTCATTTTTTTCCTTTACTTTGTTTATTACATCATTGAGCTCAACTTTAAGGTATTCAAGTTCATCTCCCATTGACCCTGTGGCATCAACAACAAATACTACATCCAGAATCTCAGAGACTTCGCACTTTTTGTTAATGGTAAGCTGGTTTACACCTTCATGAAACTGCTTTAAATCTTTAATTGTATATAAATCCTTGCCCGACTTCACCATCAGGGAAAACCGGGATGTGTCAGAATATTCATCTCCAAACATATTTGCCCATAATTCAGCCTTGCCAAAATTATCAGTTAGTGATTCCCAAACAATCTTTAATTGAGCATCAAGTAAAATTACTTTTTCGCCAATCAATGGTATGCCGTTCTGATTTTGAATAAAAACCGAAAACCTGACGGAAGGGTAAATTTTCCAGGTTTTTTTATATTGACTAAGTTCTTCCTGCGATTCGTCATTCCATAAAATCCATTTACTGAAGTCATTTATTTCTCCAGCTGTTAATTGCCCGGGCCGAATTTCAGAGCCGGTGCCGCTTTTTGAAGTATTTTCTTCTTTATTAGTTACAGTTATTCTGTTAACATAGATTGGGGTTCCAGTTGTCGTAACCGTGGCACCTGTTGATGTTCTTGAATCCCTGTCAGTGTATGAAACTCTGTAATCAGAAATTACCGGGCCCTGTAATAAAATGGCTGATTCCCTCATAACAATATTTTGTATACGGGTTGATCCGGCCAGAATTTTCAGGTCTTTCAGAAAGTATTCCTCAAAGTCATTATAACTGGCAGTTATGATGTAATTCCCCGGAGGTATAGAGTCAAATTTGTATCTGCCATCGGACCCTGATGCTGTTGAGGCAATGCATTTTGAACTATCTGATAACATAATGGTTACAAAAGGAATAGGTTTCTGATTGGATTGATTTGTAACCTTTCCCTTTAGCTTTCCGACCTGAGCAATTGAACCTGAACTGATTAACAAACAAAGGATTGCAGTATAAATGACTTTTCGTTTCATAATAAAAGTTTTTAAGATCAATATTGCTAATAAAGTGAGTTTAATCCAGACACTTATACAAATTTAAGGACTTTTATACATTCTTAATGCAATTTGTTATAGTTTTTTGTTGTGCACATGATATTGATTTTTCAAGACTTATGAATAGTGGGAAATCCATCTCCGACCTCCGATTGCGGATTTTGGCTCCAATGGCTATCGGTATTGGAATGCGGATTTTGTTTCCGACTTCCGACTTCTCTCGTTATCGCTGCGCACTCCCGAGACAAGAGGCCTCTGATCTCTTACTTCTTGCCTCTTACCTCTTACTTCTTACTTCTCTCGTTATCTCTTCCCGCTCACGGAACAAGCGACCTTCAGCAAAATCACAAAAAACCTCCCTTAGTCTCTTACTCCTTCTCCTTTACAATCAGGAAAATGTCTTCATCGTCGCGTTTCATCAG
>JANJXJ010000134.1 GCA_024709105.1 Lentimicrobium sp.
TTGTCCTGTAGCTGTGGTGCCATCGCCAAAATCCCAGGTGTATGAATCGGCTGAACCGTTAAATACAAAGCCTTCAAAGGTAAAAGCTCCTGTAGGGTCGGGGTAATAATGGAAGTAATTTTCGCAACCACCGGGGAGAACATAACCTGCGTCCACAGGCAGGGTAATGCCGCTAAAGCAGGAACTGTCGCTGCCACTGATGTTTAATGTTACCAGGTAATGCCCGGCTACGGCATAAGTATGTACAGGATTTTGTTCGAAGGAATAATTTCCATCGCCAAAGTCCCAGCTCCAGCTGTTGATGACTGAGCCTGGTGCAGCGAAACTTTCATCAAAAAAGCTGATGGAAAGCATATCATTAGAAGCAGGCAGATACCTGAAACTGGCATAACAGCTGCTGCTTCCATTGCTGCAAATGCTGAAATCAACAGTAAGCTGCTGAACTCCGGGAATAAAGGTTACCACCTGCGAAATTAAACCGCCATCGCAATTGGGTGTGGTAACATTTATGAAGGTAACAGCTCCTGATGTGTAGGGGATGGAATCTGAATAAAATCCGGAGGCATCAGTAAAAACTTCACTGAAATAACCAGGAAAATTTAAACTGTCGGTTGAGATGTAAACCGGATACCAGGGCATGGGTTCACCTGTCTGTTCCTGCGTAATGTGGCCGGACAGGACAACAAATGGCTGCTGGGCAGTAACCATAAAACCTGCAAACAAGAGTAGCAGCAGCAGGCTGAGTTTTCTGATTTTTTCCATTGTGTAAGAGATTGTCATTAGGTTTAGTTAAGATTGACTGATTTAAAGACCCCCGAATGTTGATTTGGTTGCCTGTATTTTTTTATTTTTTTGCAAGATTATCAAGGCTTTAAGCCTTGTTCAGGAAAAATGGCAAGCACAACTATTTAACCACAAAAAACTTGTGGCAAAAAGCCGAAATGACTTTAGATTCTATTAAAAACTATCTCTGAATCACAAAACGTTGCGATTGTATGAGACTTCCGTCGGTGGATTTTAAAACAAGAATATATAAACCTTGCGGCAGCTGTTGAGTATTCAGCATCATGGTGTTGCTGCCCTCATTGAGCCAAAACTCATTTCTTTGCTGCACAATGCCTGTTGTACTTACAATTTCAGCGGTAATATTACCGGCCTTTTTAAATTCAAGGTTTACATTCAGATAACTGCTGGCAGGATTTGGGAAAAGCAGCATATTAACTTCTGATGATCCGGCAATTTCTTCGGTTCCGAATATTCCGGAAGCAGAAAGGTCAATACTTAATCCCATTGCCTGATTCTGAAAATCACTCAGATTTACATCTACAGTCCGGCTGTACTGACTGGCAATTTCTGCTTTAAGCTGATAAGAACCCAGGTGCAGGTTACTAAATACAAAATTGCCATTGGTATTGGTGTGTGCGTAATCTACCACATTGCCCTGGTGGAACAGAAAAATGATTCTGTTGCCATGATCGTGCAGGGTATTGTCGAGGCTGTTGATGTTACCTGAGATATATCCGGAGCCGGATGCCACCAATGAAAGATTCTGCATGTAAATATGAGCTTCATACATGTGCTGTCCGGTTAACGAAATATGCTGAGAAGCCTGCCAGGAGTGCGTTGAGCCCGTGTAAGCCGGAACAAATTGTTTAAAAGAAGGAGAATCCTCAATCAATTCGGCATGAACCACATAATCGCCTTCCATTACATCAACAAAAAAGTAGTAACCATATTCGTGAAACAGACCGGAGGTAACTTCGTGCAAGGCATTTCCCGATTTTTTAAACAGGGTAACTTTGGCTATATCGTTGATAAACTCAGGATTGTTGATTGGGTATTTGCCGGCAAACACTTGTCCGCCCAGATTAAAGTACTGAGGCGTGGTAATGGTTTTGCAAATGGTATCGGAACAATACCCGCCAAAACCTTCACCACCGGCAATAAGGCATACATTGTAGGTTCCGCCCTGAGCAAAAGTATGTTCAGGATTTTGAACAAAAGAGATGTTTCCGTCTCCAAAATTCCAGTACCAGCTGCTGATGTTGGTTCCGGCAGATTCATCAAAAAACTGATAATGATTGATGTGGCCGGGGACAGAATCAATCTGATAAGAAAAATCAGCGTTACAATCATTGCTGATATCGCCGACAATTATTTCGAGGCATATTACATCCTGACAGTTAAAATAATTGCTTCTCACCATGAGGCAGACATTGTAAATTCCTGCATTTGCATAAGTGTGAACTGCATTGAGTTCGCCGGAAAATGCCGATCCATCTCCAAAATCCCAGATAACCTCATCAAACATTCCGGTTGAAAGGTTTGTGAATGACAGAGTGTTTTGTCCAATAACTTCAAAGGAATAATTGGCTGTGCATTGGGGTAATCCATTACCAACCTCTAGCAGCTCGCAATACTGCGAAGTACAAAGAGTAGTGCTGTCGTAAATACTGAGGCAAACCAAATATGTGCCGGGATATTGATATGTGTGAGAAGGGCTGTTTTCGAAAGAGGAATTTCCATCGCCAAAATCCCAGAAACTCACATAATTGTTGCCCGATAAGGAAATATTGGTAAAACTTACAGTAAATTCACTGTTACTTTCGTAATAGAATTGTGCCTGACAATCGTAATAGATTTCTCCTGCCCAGATTTCATTGCAAAAAGCTGAAGTACATCCGGTGGTTGAATCAGTCATAAACAGGCAGACAGTATAAACTCCTTCTGCAGCGTACTCATGCTGAGGGTTTTGCAATGACGAAGCCGAGCCATCACCAAACTCCCACTGCCAGTTTATTCCATCGCCGGCCGGATAGCTCAGGTTTACAAAATCAATTAAAAGCTGATTCTGCGGGCTGTTTTCATAGAAAAAGAAGGCACTACAATCTGTATTTCCTGTACAAATCTGAAAATCGGCTATAACGACTGGTTGAAAATCGAAAGTAAAAGACTGAACCAGAGAGAAGTTATTACAATCTGCAACCATCACACTGATTACAGCTGCACTGTCGGAAAGAAGAACAGGTATAGTGATGTTATAAAAACCAGAATTGTCGGTAATGGTATTTTCCATAAGGTTGCCCGACCAAATAAAAACGTTGTGCATAGGAACAGCAGCGCCGCTTTCAATATCGGTAACGTGCCCCTGAACAGTTATAAAGGGTTGTGCCGATGCCGGGAGAGAGAAGAACCTCAGGATTAAAAGAGTGATTATGGCGAATTTGAGTTTCATTTCAGCAGATGTTAGAATCGGTAAAGCAATCCAGTTCTTATTCCTAAACTGTAAGGTTTGGTACCTGAGTTGAGATAAACCGGCCGCAGATAACTCCGGTAAACCGGTTCGGCCAGGAAAGTAAAACGCGGAGAGAGTCTCACTCCAACGCCCAAACCAGCGGCAATCTGCCAGTTTGCTGAAACCCTTGAAGGGCTTTGGTTGTCAATGCCAATCAGGCTGGTACCTTCCTGAGAGAAAGTAACTGACTCTTCGCGGCTGCCGGTCATTAATGAGAAAACAGGCCCGGCTTTCAGGCTCACGGTAAAAATTCTGTCGGCATAAATGCGGTATCCTGCCATCAGAGGTATTTGCAAATAGGTATACTGGTTTGAAGTGGTTGCATTTCTGTTGTGTGTTATGGAGTCGTAAACACCCTCCACCACAGTATTGTAAATAACTCTTCCGGGATTTTGCAGATCGGGGCTGAACGACACCACTTTGTTGTAAAAGCCGATGCTGTCGTAAGAACTGAAATTGATAAGATAGCGGCCGTTGTCGTCGCTGATCATGTAATTCAGCCCGGTTTCAAATTCCCAGGGTCCTTTGAAGGTTGAAATACTCACTCCTAATGACCGGCTTTGCTTTTTGTGGCCGCTGTTATAAAAAATCATATCCCATCCGGCATTGATCCCGCCTACCAGTGGAATGGAGTTTTTCCTTAATTGAAACGGTTTTTGAGAATTCTTGTAATTTAATTCAAAAGCAGTTGTTTGAGAAGGTGTTATACTTGCATTGGTATGTGCCGAAAGCCACATGTAAAAATCGCTGCGAAGGTCAAAGGAAGAATTGTCATCTGGTGCAGATCCTGAAGTGATTTCAGGTTGTAAGGATTTTACACTTTCGGTTTTTTCTGGCGTGCTTGCTAAAGATGTGATCAACTCACGTTTTTGTAAACTATTGGTTGATAGATTTGTAGTCTCAACTGAAGCCCTGGGTTTGGATACTGGATTTTCAACTGAAGTTTGAGTATTTACTGTAGTATTTACTGTCGGGGTTGAAATTTTGTTGTCATCACTTGCTGTAATTCCTTGATCATCAGATTTGGCTTCTGAAATTGGTGCATCCGAGGAGGCAACCGGCATATCAGCGATTGTATTCACTTCGGTATGATCGGGATTGTTAAAAAACCAGAGAATGGAAACCAGTCCGGCGACGAGCAAGATTCCAGCTCCCCACCATATTTTACCTGAAATTCCTGATGATGCCCCCGGCAATGCAGGAGGGGAAGGAGGCAGCGCGGATTCAATCTGCTCCCACAACCCTTCGGGGGGAGCCGGGCTGAAATTGTTCAGGCCCTCCCTGAAAAGGTCATCCATGTTGTTTTGTGCGTCTTTCATGACTTAACACCTATATTTTTGGAGGCCAGCTCAGCCTCAACCATTTGTCTTAATTTTTTCCGGGCTTTCATCAATTGTGTTTTCGATGTGTTTTCGCTTATTTGCAGCATTTCTGCAATTTGCTGATGTGTGAGGTTTTCGAAAACGTACATGTTAAAAACCATTTGATATCCATCGGGCAAAGCCTGTATCATAGCCAGGAGTTTTTCTTTTGGCAGCGAAGCGGCAGGATACGAGTCGTTTTCTTCTTCTTCATCTGCTTCAGGTTCCGGGCTTTCGGCAAAGGAACTCATGAACTGATGTTTAAGATTATCGCGCCTGTGGTTGATGGCCTGATTTACTACCAATCTTTTGAGCCAGCCTTCCAAAGAACCTTTATGACCGAATGAACCAATTTTTGCAAAGATTTTTATGAATGCTTCCTGAAGAAGGTCTTCAGCTTCGGCCCGGTTATGGGTATACCGCAGGCAAATGCCGAAAAGTACCCCCGAAAATCGTTGGTACAATTCATATTGCGCCTGCTTATTACCTGATAAACAGTCCTTTACTAATTGTTCTTCGCTACGCATTCATTCCCTTGTGAAATGCAGACACAAAAATATGATTTTGGTTGCCTGTCTTGAAACAAAAGTGTTTGATAATCATCAATTTTAAGTACACTTAGCAATAACATTCCAATGCACGAGGTTGTTTTATAAATATACTTCATTTGCAGCCGTTATTTCTCCATAACTTTGCACCATCAATCTTGAAGATATGAAGCGAATTGCCATTTTTGCCTCCGGAAGCGGGAGCAATGCCGAGCAGATAGTTAAACATTTTAACAAAACCGGAACCGCCAGGGTTGAAGCCATTTATACCAACAACCCGAAAGCTTTTGTTATTCAGCGGGCCAACAATCTTAAAATTCCGGCGATAGTGTTCGACCGCGAAAAATTTTATTCCGGTGATTATATCTTGCGTGACCTGCTTTCCCGAAAGATTGACCTGATTGTGCTTGCTGGTTTTTTGTGGCTCGTTCCCGGAAATCTTAACCGTGCGTTTCCACGCAAAATTGTAAATATTCACCCAGCGCTTTTGCCGAAATACGGTGGAAAAGGCATGTATGGCATGGCTGTGCACGAAGCTGTGGTGGATGCCGGTGAAACGGAATCGGGCATCACCATTCACCTGATTGACGATGTTTACGACCGCGGCGAAATTCTGCTGCAGGCAAAATGCCCCGTGTTGCCAGATGACACTCCCGAAAGTTTAGCCGAAAGAATCCATCAGCTGGAATATGAGCATTACCCCAAAACCATTGAAAAGCTGCTGGGGCACAAGTAACAGTTGTAGTGCAGGGTGTTTTCCGAATATATGACGAGGAATTACCTTAGAAAAAATAACAAAAAACCCGGACAAAATGCCCGGGTCAATGAAAACGAAATGATGTAATTAATTTAGTGTCTGCTTAAAATAGTCATAAGTTATACTGGCAGTAACTTACAGAGTTAAATAAGAACAAAAGTGCTTAGTATTAAAGAGATTGTCTCATTTTTCCATACACCATACAAGATGCAAAATCCCGTAGGGATTGCCCATCAATAAGGGGCTGTCTCAAAAGTCTTATGAAACGGCGTAATTAAAAATTACGCCTAACATACATTGTTGATATACAAACAATTAAGATGAGCGGAATTTGTAATTCCGCTCCAATTTTACCCTTTTGAGACAGCCCCTAGTGCAATACTACCTGAAAAACAGAACCCCGGAGTAGGTTCCCCGAAGTATCGGAATGTCCCATATCAAAGGCTTACTCCTAACGGAGTTTTTTAGCAGACCCTACTTTACAATCAGCAGGTAATAATTCTTTTTTCCCTTTTGTACCAGCATGTATTTGCCACTGAGCAGGTGAGCCGGGCCGGCAGTGAATTCCTCATTCACTTTTTCTTTATTTACCTGAACACCACCATCTTTCAACATGCGGCGGGCTTCGCCTTTCGAAGGGAAAATATTGGTTTTTTCGGCAAGCAGGTCAACAATACCTATGCCTTGCTGAAGCTCGCCCGGGTTGATTTCAAACTGGGGAACGCCCTCAAAAACAGAAACTAAGGTGTCTTCGTCTAGTTTATGAAGCGCTTCGGCTGTTCCTTTGCCAAAAAGAATTTCTGACGCTTCCACGGCAGCATTATAATCGGCTTCGGAATGAATACGTACGGTAATATCTTTGGCCAATGCTTTTTGCAGCAGGCGAAGATGCGGAGCTGTCTGATGTTCGGCAATCAGAGTTTCCGTTTCTTCCTTGGTGAACAACGTAAAAATGCGGATGTACTTTTCGGCATCGGCATCTGAGGTATTGAGCCAGAACTGATAAAACTTGTAGGGAGAAGTTCTTGCAGGATCGAGCCATACATTACCCGATTCGGTTTTGCCGAATTTGCCTCCATCGGCTTTGGTAATAAGCGGACAGGTGAGGGCAAAGGCCTCACCACCTGTTTTGCGGCGGATTAGTTCAGTGCCGGTGGTAATGTTGCCCCACTGGTCGGAACCGCCCATCTGCAGCTTGCAGTTGTTGTGCTGGTACAAATACAAAAAATCGTAACCCTGCACCAACTGATAGGTAAATTCGGTAAACGACATGCCATCACCGGCTTCGCCGCTCAGTCTTTTTTTCACCGAATCCTTGGCCATCATATAGTTAACGGTGATGTGCTTGCCGATGTCGCGGATAAAACCGAGGAAAGAAAAATCTTTCATCCAGTCGTAATTATTTACCATTTCGGCTTTATTGGGTGCATCGGTATCAAAATCGAGCAGTTTTTTCAGCTGGGTTTTCAGGCATTCCTGATTGTGCCTGAGGGTGGGTTCATCGAGCAGGTTGCGTTCTTCCGATTTGCCCGATGGATCGCCGATCATACCGGTTGCACCGCCCACCAGTACAATGGGCTTGTGACCACTGCGCTGCAGGTGTTTCAGCATCATAACGCCTACCAGATGCCCTATGTGCAAAGAATCGGCAGTAGGGTCAATACCCACATAAGCCGAAATCATTTCCTTACTTAGCAACTCTTCAGTGCCGGGCATGATGTTGTGTATCATTCCCCTCCACTGCAACTCTTCAACAAAATTCATATAAATATTTTTTGCAAAGGTAGGGCATAGCGGCGAATTGTTCAAAAAATCAGCCCAATGTGCTGTTAAGTTCAAAATGTGGTAAAATATTGTGTTGTTTTATTAGAAGATGTATTTCAGCCTTTCCCGAAAATTTATTAGCTTTGTCTAAATAACTTATCAGGTTTACCTGAATAAAACTTCACACATGTACGAAAGAATTGTTTTACAGCAACTTAAAAAAGATTTGAGGAACCAGTAAAGTTTATTTAAGAAGGTTAATAGTATTTTCAGATAGATTGGCTTTGAAACCCTTTTCAGTCCGCTTGCAAATTTTTGGGTCGGAACCGATGGTATTCCTCTGGAAGAGTTTTTGACCAGTGACCCCTATGCTTTGTTTACCATATAGGCAGATGGCGGGAAGTTCACGATTATACCAGGATGGTCAGGTTAAGCCCGGGTTCAATCCATTCAGACATGGTTTATGACAAAACGCAGCAAGAAATTTAGCAGGCATATTTGATATTACTGTTTGATAATCCATAGCTTTGCAGTATGATATTAGTCACCGGAGCCACTGGCCTTGTAGGTTCGTACCTGCTTTATGATTTATTACAGAACCACGAGTCTGTAAGGGCATTGTTGTATAACCAGAACAGCCTGAACCGCACCCGCCGTATATTTGAAAGCCTGGGTGCCGATGCCGAAACCCTGCTCGCCCGTGTAGATTGGGTAAAAGGCGATGTGCTGGATGTGCTTGCCATTGAAAAAGCCATGCAAGGGGTGAAAAAGGTTTACCACTGCGCTGCCATAGTTTCCTTCGACCCGAAAGACCATCAGCTGATGATGAAAATCAATGTGGAAGGCACTGCCAATGTGGTGAATGCAGCCCTGGAAGCAGGAGTTGAAAAACTTTGCCATGTCAGCTCCATTGCAGCTTTGGGAAGAACGGAAAACAGCCCGGTGATTGATGAAAAATCGCAGTTTAAAACCGGAAAGTACAATTCAAAATACTCGCTCAGCAAGTATATGGCCGAGCGCGAAGTGTGGCGGGGAACCGCCGAAGGACTTCAGGCAGTAATTGTGAATCCCTCGATAATACTGGGTTATGGCCATCCCGAAAAGGGAAGTACACGCATGTTTACCACCATTTACAAAAACTCCCTGTTTTACGGACAGGGCACCAATGGCTTTGTGGGTGTTGAGGATGTGGTGAGGGCCATGGTACAACTGATGGATAGTCCGGTAAAGAACGAAAGATTTCTTGTTTCGGGCGGGGATTACAGCTATCGTGAAGTATTTTCGATGATTGCCCGCGGTTTCGGTAAAGCAGAGCCCCGGTATCCTGTACCAGCTGCCATACTTGAAATAGTGTGGAGGTTTGAGTGGCTGCGGGGTAAAATTACAGGAACCAGACCTTTGATTACCCGGGAAACCGCCCGTACATCCAAAGGAAACTATCAGTATTCCTCAAAAAAATTGCACTGTACGCTCCAATTTGAATACACCCCGCTTGAAGAAACCATTCTTAAAACCTGCCGGCTGATAGAAAACGATATTAAAACCTCCCCATCACAAAAAGGCAGATAAGCGTATTAGGAAACAATAAAAAAACCGGAATAAATCCGGTTGGATTCTCTTAGCTAAAGAGATATATTGGTATTAAGTTAAACGCTTAAATTATTTTGCGGCCAGGGTTTTGTAGTGTTCGTATTTGTCGAGCACATCGCGCACAAAGCGTTGAGTTTCCACTCCTTTTACTTTTCCGTGTTTTACCACAGGATCGTTGTAGAATTCCGGTTTTGATTTGGCAAGCAGGAAATACTCAACATTATCGTACCACACATGAGGATTTTTACCGTGTTTGGCGGCCAATTTCTGTGCATCAATAATATGTGCCTGTCCGATGTTGTATGCCGCCAGCACAAATTTTACCCTTTCGGCGGGGTCGGGAACCGATTTCTGGAACATTTTATCCAGATGCTGTATGAGTTTTACACCTGCTGCAATCTGCTCGGCAGGAGAGGAGTTGATATCGGCGCCAAAACGGCGGGCGGTATGAGGCATGAGCTGCATTAATCCGAAGGCACCCCGGTGCGATACAACATCGGCACGGAATCTGGATTCCTTGTAAATCAGTGCCGAAACCAAACGCCAGTCCCAATGTGAAGAATTCAATGAATTTTTTATCAGTTCATCGTAATCTGAAATACCTGAATAATTCAATTTATGCCCCAATGCCAGGCTTGCCCAGCGGGGATTGGAATAATATCTGTCATACAGAGAGGCAAACTCGCGGGAGTCTTTTTTGCTGCCAATCCACTGGTTGATTTCGTTCAGCAGGTTAACGGCACCTTTGCGCACAGCCCACGAAATTTCCATATCGGGGCTGGTGGGTGTATTTACATCAATATCGTTGTAAACAGAAGATAAGGCTTTAGCTATATGCTCGTAAGCCAGGGTATATTCTATTTCACCGGCTGCTACTGCTTCGATCATTTCTACCTGCGATACATCGCTGATTGCAGTTAAATTGGCGGTATTCAGGGTGGAGTGCTGAATATCGGCCAGATAGTACTGTTTTTGATTCTGAAGGGGAATCTCAATGGTTTTTCCGCTGAGGTTGCTGAGGTTGCGTACCAGTTTGCTTTCAACAGTTTTACTGTCAGGCATACGGCGCCATCCTTCGGGTTTGCGCTGAACCAGTACCTGTTTCGAAACAAACAAAGGGTCGGCGAAGGAAATGTAATTGCGCTGGGGAATGGTAGCCGGCAATTCCATAGCAATGATGTCAACCTGCCTTTGTTTGAGATAAAGCATGGCTTTGTGCGGGTCGGGTTCCGAAATAAGTTCCAGTTCCACGCCCAGGTGGGTTGCAAAACTCTGGAGCATATCGTACTGATAGCCCTTGGGTTCTCCTTTATAAGTAAAATAATTGAGCGGATTATTGTCGGTAATGGCAACCAGTTTACCGCGGCGCAGAATGTCGTTTAACAGACCTCCCTTGTCGTCGTGGCCGAGAAAGTTATGTTGCCGGGGCAATGTAAACGACCCGGGAACAAGAATGATGAATAATAAAACAATGAAAGCACTGAATCTTGTGAAAATTAAATTTCGCATCAGTTTGATTTTGGTGAACACCTGGTGTCTTGCATTTTTACAGTTTCATTTAAGAAATACCGCAACCGACACCCTTAATTACCAGGCTTTTTAGAGCCGGAGTGGAGATTAGCAAATATTGTGCCATTCATTGAGTGTACAAGTTTCATGACCTATTGCAAATCAGCCAAATGAATCGAAAACAGACTTGATTTCTATACTGGTTTTTCAACACATTGTTGCGAATTCAGGTGCTCAGGTGGTTTTTCTGTAACGCCATACCGAAAGTAAAAGCATAGACAATCCATAAAATGAAAGAATCAGAAAATTATTTATAATATCCTGAAAAACAGATCCTTTTAACATAATCATTCGAATTATGGCTATGAAATAAGCAATCGGATTCAGCAGATTGAGGTTGCGTGCCCACTGTGGCATACTTTCAACAGGGGTGAATAATCCGCTCATCAAAATAAAGATAACCAGCACAAACCAGGCAATGAACATGGATTGTTGTTGTGTGTCAGTGATTGTTGAAATAAACAGCCCAATGCCCATTACGGCAATCAGATAAACCGATGCAACCGAAAAAATGAGGAAAACATTACCCAATATTGGAATATTAAATACAAATTTGGCCAGAATCAGCCCAAAAGCCAGTTCAAACAGCGCAATAATCCAGAAAGGAATGAGCTTGCCGGCAATAAATTCAAATTTGCGGATGGGGGTAACATTGATCTGTTCTATGGTGCCGGTTTCCTTTTCGCGCACTACATTCATTCCCGATAAAAACATGCCGATGATGGTGACCAGCAACACCAGAATACCGGGAACCATGTATGTTTTGTAATCGAGTTCGGGATTAAACCAGTACGACCAGGTAACCGCCACCGGTTGTCCGGCATCAGGCGCAATTTCGGCTATTATGGCACGGTTGTAATCATTCACAACAGACATGGTGTATGAATTCATCAATGCTGCTGCACTTCCGTTTATAGCATCTGTAATAATCTGAACCTGAGCCTTATTGGCCAGTGCAAGATCTTTTTCAAAACCACGGGGAATCACCAGCATCTGATGTATTTTACCGCTTTGCAGCAAATCCGTTCCAACAGAGGGGTCGGGGGTTTCATCCACAATATTGTAAAACGGAGAGGAACGCAAATGGCTGCTCAGGTTGCGCGAAGCCACAGAGTTGTCGCTGTCGGCAATAAACAGCCTGATATTCTTGATTTCGAACGTAACGGCATAAGACAGAATGAGCAGCTGCACTACGGGAATTACAAAAATAATGGGCAGCATCATGCGGTTCCTGAAAATCTGAAGGAACTCTTTTTGCACTATGTAGAAAATTGTCCTCATGTTGTGGAAGTTTTCAGGCAAGCCTGATGTTGAACTTTTTAACACTGGCAGCCAGAAAAACCACGGTCATGGCTACGAGAATAAGGGTTTCCTTCCAGAAGAAGGCAATTCCCGTTCCTTTGAGCATAATGGATTTTACAATGACAATAAACCAGCGCGGCGGCATAATCAGGCTTATCCATTGCAGCACATCGGGCATGTTTTCGATAGGGAAAATAAATCCCGACAACAGAATGGTTGGCAGCATCAGTGCAAACATGGAGAGCATCATGGCCGTTTGCTGACTGTTGCTTATGGTGGATATTAAAATGCCCAGTGAAAGGGCCAGCAGAATAAAAAGTACCGATTCGGCCAGCAACAGCAACACACTGCCGTTCACAGGCATATCAAACACAAAGTAGCTCAGCACCAAAATGGTAACGGCATTAATGAAAGAAAGCACCACATAGGGCATCACTTTTCCGGCAACAATTTCCACAGGTTTCAGGGGCGAAACCAGCAGCACCTCCATGGTGCCCAGCTCTTTTTCGCGGGCAATGGAAATGGATGTCATCATTGCCGAAACCAGCATCAGCAATATGGTGATGATACCCGGCACAAACATATACACACTTTTCAGCGAGGGATTGTAGAGCATACGGGGCTCGGCTGAAATTACCGGAAGCCCTTTTCCGGGCATCAGGCCGCGGCTGTAATCGCTTATGATTCCCGAAGCATAGGTGGTAATGAGGCTGGCAGTATTGGGGTCGGAGGCATCGGCTATCAGCTGAACGGGAGGTTTTTCGCCGGTCGCTAATTTACTTGCAAAACCGGGCCCTATCACCACCACCATTTTGGTAACCCCTTTCCTGAAACCTTCTTCAATCAGGGTAACCGAGGGAATATCCTCTCCGTCAATAAAATACCCTGAGGCGTACAACTTTTGTGTAAGAGCCAGGGAATGCTGGTCGTTCGACTGGTCAATCACCGAAATGCGCACATCTTTTACCTCATTGGTAATGGCAAATCCAAACAAAAGCACCTGAGCAATTGGCATTCCGAAAAGAATAACCATTGACCTGATGTCTCTGAAAATATGCAGGAACTCTTTGATTACGAAGCGTTTCATAGCGAATGTTATAATCGGTTGGTAGTATTTGATCAGCCTGCTTTTCTTGCCAGTTTGAGAAAAACCTGATTCATATCGGTGGCATCAAATTTCTTTTTAAGCTCACCGGGAGTGCCTAAGGCTTCGATGCGTCCATCCACCATAATTGAAACCCGGTTACAGTATTCTGCCTCATCCATATAGTGTGTGGTGACAAAAACAGTAATTCCCTGTTCTGAGGCTTCGTAAATCATTTCCCAGAACTGCCTGCGGGTGATGGGGTCAACGCCACCTGTGGGTTCATCGAGGAAAACTATACCGGGAGAATGAATGATGGCTACCGAAAAAGCCAGTTTTTGCCTGATACCCAATGGCAATGAAGAGATAAGGCTTTTGCGCAGAGGTTCAATGTCCAGCTTTTTCAGCATGGTTGAGGTACGTTCGGCAATCTGCTTGCGGCTGAGGCCGTAAATGCCTCCGTAGAATCTGAAGTTTTCTTCAATACTCAGATCTTCGTAAAGCGAAAACTTCTGACTCATATACCCGATGTGTTTTTTAATAAGGTTGGTTTGGGTGTACACATCAAAACCTGCCACTTTTATTTTACCGGAAGTGGGCAGCAGCAGCCCGCATAAAATCTTCATGGCTGTAGTCTTTCCTGCGCCGTTTGCGCCCAGGAAACCAAAAATTTCGCCCTTTTTTACATCAAAAGTCAGGTGATCGTTGGCTACAAAATTGCCAAATTTCTTCACCAGGCCATGGGCCTCAATTGCATATTCAGATGTTTGCATAACGTGTTGCGTTTTCAGGAAATCTATGTGGAGGATTGTTGCTTCATCAGGTGCATAAAGCAATCTTCAATGCCTGCTTCCATGGGTTCAAGGTCGAACTGCCGTATGTTGTTCTGATTCAGAAATGCGGCAATATCAGACTCATTCATTTTGTTTGGCGATGAACCAATGTGAATATATTCGCCAAACATTTCGGCACTTTTAAGTTCGGGCATCTGCCGCATAATGCGGAGCAGCTGCAGTGTATTTTGTGATTTTATCCTGAAAAGTTTATGCGGGTAGGTTTGAATAATATCCGCGGGAGAGCCGGTGGCCATGATGGTGCCATGCTGTATGAGTGCCACGCGGTCGCAGAGTATGGCTTCGTCCATGTAAGGAGTGGCTACCAGAATGGTGATTCCTGACTGTTTGAGCCTGATGAGCATTTCCCAGAACTCCCGCCTCGAAACAGCGTCAACACCGGTGGTGGGCTCATCCAGAATAAGGACTTCGGGTTTGTGAATGAGTGCGCACGAAAGCGCGAGTTTTTGTTTCATTCCGCCCGAAAGTTTGCCTGCCCTGCGTTTGGCAAATGGGGCGATTTGTTCGTAAATATCTGCAATCAGATGGTAATTGTCAGAAATACTGACTTTAAAAATTCCTGCAAAGAATCGCAGATTTTCTTCTACGCTCAGGTCCTGATAAAGTGAAAATCTGCCGGGCATATAGCCCAGTATCTGCCTCAGGCGGCGGTAATCTTTTACTACATCCAGTCCTTCGATGGAAGCAGCGCCTGAATCGGGGAGCAGTAAAGTGGTCAGTAAACGGAAAAGGGTGGTTTTGCCTGCACCATCGGGGCCAATAAAACCAAATATTTCACCTTTTTCAACCGAAAAACTTACACTTTTCAGTGCTTCAGTTTTTCCGTAACTTTTGGTAAGCCCTTTTCCGTAAACCGATACTTTGTTCATGTTTTATTTTCGTTGTGTTTCCTCGCGCGTCCAGGTAGCAGTTTTACCCAGACCCATCCACGATTTGCCGATGTAGCCGCGAACATTCATTTTTTTACCTTCCAGCTTCATATAGCTGTTGTAGGTTTTTCCGCTGCTGGGGTTGTATATGGTGCCACCGCTCCATTCATCGGCTGCAGCATCGTAAGTAAAGTCTTTAAGGATAAGCAGCCCGATTACTTTGCGTTTTTTCAGTTTGTCGTCGGGATTATTTTTGTCGAGTTTATCGGTTCCATTGGCTTCTTTGGGCTCTTTTAACCACACAATTTCACCCACATATTTGCCATTGGCAGCCTTGTAAACCTTAATCTGCGATTTTTCCTTGCCTGTTTCGTCGTCGTAAGTGAGGTAATAGCCTACCACTCTGTCGGCTTTTGACTGAGCTTTGAGTAAGACGGGTAATGTTACAAACAGAACAACACTGGCAATGAACAGGATTCTTTTCATACGTTTTCAGTTTTTGGTGAATAATGGCCGAAGATAAGAAAATTATTCACCGCTTTGCTTACTGCTCATTTACAGCAGATTGTGCCTTGCTGAAATTCACCTCGGCAGGCATGGCAATTTTCAGGCTGCCATCGTTTATTACCCTGAGTTTCACAGCATACACCAGGTTTACTCTTTCATCGCGGGTTTGAATGATTTTCGGGGTAAACTCCGCCGATGGTGACACCCAGGTGATTGTCCCCTGCAGCTCCTTCAGGCCATCGGGCGAATCAATCAGCACAGCAGCAGTTTCTCCGGTTTTAATCTGCGAAAGCATGTTGCCGCTGATGTACACCCTCAGTTCCATAGTGGAAAGGTCGGCTATGCGGTAGAGCGGTTTCCCGAAGGCAGTTATTTCGCCTGCTTCGGCCAGTCGCGTAAGTACAGTGCCTTTAACAGGATTTACTATGTAGCAGCGGCGAAGCGACTCTTCCACCTGTTTCAGCTGAGCATCGAGGGTGCGCAATTCGTCACTCAGGCTGCTGTACTGCGAAGTTACTACCTGTCCCTGCCTTTTGGCCAATGCCAGCGCCCCATCAATGTCGTCGAGCTGTTTTGGAGTGGCGGCCTGTTCTTTAACAAGGGCGGAAATGCGCACCCTGTCCTTTTCGAGATTCTGCTGTTGCTGACTGTAAACTGCTGCCTGCGCATCCAGATTCAGCCTGCGCGAAGCCATGGCAGCCCTTTGTGCCAGCAGCTGATTGCGCTTCAGATGCAGGTCGGTGGTGTCAATCAGCCCAATGGTATCGCCCTGCTGAAGTACACTGCCTTCCTCAGCCGAAAAATAGAGAATACGTCCGTTGGCTTCGGCCGATATGGTGGTTTCGGTGGCTTCGAAGTTACCGTAAGCATCTGCCGAAGGTTGCCGTGAACAGGAAGCTGCAATTGCTGCCATAATAATTATGATGTTGATTTTTGTTTTCATTCCCGGGATTATTTTAAATGCTGGGGTTCAAAATTTTTGTTTTCAGAAACTACCTTTAAAAGCATTGATGTAGTTCAGCCTGGCCATCTGAAGCATAATCCGTTGAATGCTCAGATTCAGTTCGGCCTGGGTAAGTGCGTTTTGCTCGGTAAGAAATTCGGAGGGGGTAATCACACCCTGGTCGAGTTGTGCAGCTGCAGCCGCAGCCACCGATTTTCTGAGGCCGACAATGCGGTGGCCGGCAGCTATCTGATTTTCAATTTTCAGCATCTCCTGCCTGTAGTTGTTCACCACCATCCGCTGATTCTGTTCCCAGGCTGCTTTTCTTGCATCGGCAATGCTGGTTTGCACATCCACCACCTGCCGTTGGGTGCGGGTGATGTTCCAGTCCCAGAAATTCCACGAAAAGCGCAAGCCCACCATGGCCCAGGGTTCAAAACTATCCGAAAGCATATTCAGTCCGGGCCTGCCGTAACCCATATTTCCGAACGCCGAAACCCGGGGCATGGTTTTTATCCCGATAAGCTCTTTTTGTTTTTCAAGCTGTGTTTTCTGCAGTCCGAACATACGATACTCGGGCCGGCTCCAGCCTGTAAATTCAGGAAGTTCGTCGGTTTCGGGCATGGCCATACTTCCGGCATTTATATCCGCAAGTCCGGTGAGCTCGCTCAGCCGGTATATGCCAGCATTGCGGTTGTATCTGATGTCGGTGAGGCTTTGCTCCAGACGTATGATTTCAGCATCCAGCACATCGGCATGCATCTGCAGACTGCTTCCGCTTGCTATGCCTGCCCTTGCCTTGCCAAGCCGGGCCTGAATGGTTTCCATGGACGAAAGTATCAATCGTTCACTTTCGTTGTACACAAGTATGGAAAAGTAGGTGGCATCCACAGCTTCGGCAATGCGCTGCAAATCAATACCGGTTTCGGCAAGGCTCAGCTGCATGGCAGATTTATCGGCAGCTTTCTGTTTTTGGGTGGCACCTCCATCCCAGATGAGCTGATTGATATCCAGACTCAGACGGTAGTTGTCGCTGGGCAGCTGCGGAATATTTACATTGGGGATTTTAATGGGCAGTGAAGTAACCTCGCTTTGCCAGGATGCCTGACCGCTCAATGTGGCCTGAGGCAGGTAGTTTTTGCTGAGCGCCGATTCCTTAAGGGCATAAATATCGTGGTACATCTGCTCTGCAGCCGCCAACGGGTGACGGGCAAGGGCAAGCTTGCGGCACGAATCCAGCGAAACCATTGGTGCATCCTGCGAAAAACCGCTTAGTCCGGTAAATAATACAAGCAACAGAATAAAATGTGCGGACTTCATAACCTGATGGAGTTGATGATGATTTCGGGTACCAATTGTTTGCGCTCTTCGATGAACTGCTCAAATGCAGGGTTGTCCATTTGCATAATGCCCATAAGCACCGGTTTGGCGATAAACGGAAACACACACATGGATACCAGATTGGCAATAAAATGTTCCATTTTAATGGGTTTGATTCTGCCGGCAGCAATTTCATGATCAAGGTGCTTCTTTATGATGTCGGTATTGACGCCAATGCCGCGGATATTGCCCACCAGGCGGTGCGGGTTCACACTGATTTCGTGAAAAACAAAGCCGGCAATATCGGGATTGGCCGCCAGAATGCTGATGTACTTATCGGCAAACAGCCTTATTTTTTCGAAGAGGTCAGCATCGGCAGTCAGCACCTGCACCAGTTGCGGGAAAAAAGTACGTATTACATCGGTAAAGATGGCTTCAAAGAGTTTGTCCTTGCTTCTGAAATAATAGTGCAGCAGGGCTTTATTTATGCCGGCTTCATCGGCAATATCCTGCATACGTGTACCATCAAAGCCTTTGTGAGTAAACACTTTTCGGGCGGCTTTGAGGATGAGTTGTTCTGTATTTAATTCGTTTTCAGACATTTGACATTTAATTAAAAGATTTAACCATTTGGTTAAACTAACGGGTCAAAAGTACAATAGTT
The DNA here is from genome assembly GCA_024709105.1 of Lentimicrobium sp. Taxonomy (GTDB): domain Bacteria; phylum Bacteroidota; class Bacteroidia; order Bacteroidales; family Lentimicrobiaceae; genus Lentimicrobium. The sequence continues at coordinate 18,428 of JANJXJ010000134.1, forward strand.
AAAAGGGGAAAAGCAAGTTTTTTTGAGATT
>JANJXJ010000161.1 GCA_024709105.1 Lentimicrobium sp.
TTTGGCGTTTCTCCCTCAGTCGGGCAGTGCTCAACATTTACCAGCATCTGCATTAGCAGCCTTCTAAGGTTGACTTTCCGATAAATTAACTGAAAAATATTGAATATAAAGTCAATGAGATGGAGTCTCTGTCATTCCGACCACGCCGGTAGTGAAGAAGGAATCTCGAACACATTTTTCTAAAATCATTAGTTTTTGCCGGTCACCATTGTTTAAATCATTTGTTTGTATTTAAAACAAACTGTTTTGTGCTGCTATTTGTATAAATATTTAGTTTTATTTTGTATAAACGAACGCGTAGAAACCTGAGCTGGATGAAAAAGTTATCTGGGGTAATACTTTATTTTATTTTCATAGCAGGTGCAATTGCACAAAACACTACAATTGATAGCTTGAAAAATTTGCTGCCTGAAGCTACTGATGAAGAAAAGATAGCTATTTATCATGAATTGGGATTAAGTCACCGTGGTATTTCTTACCCTTTAGTCAAGTTATATAGTCTTAAGTCTTATAAATACTCCAAGAAACTTAACCGTCCGCAAGCTATGATAAACAGTTTATCGAGTGTGGCAATTGCTTGTGTTTATATTGGGAAATTGGATTCGGCTGGCAGGTTGTTTAATGAAATTTTATACATTGCCGATTCGGTTGGCGATTTTCAACAAAGAAATAAAGCACTGTTAAATCTGGGTAATTTCTATCTGAATACAAATAATTATGATCTTGCCCTCGAAAATTATCAGTTGGTCTATCCGGAATACCTCAAAATGAAGGATACACTGAATATGGCAGGAATCGAAGAAAACATTGGAGACATCCATTACCACCAAAAGAACTACCGAAAAGCATTACAGGCGTTTTTTCTTGCCTCGGCGCTTTATGAAAATTCAGGATATCAAGGTGAGTCTAAACTCCTCCTTAACAATATTGGTCTAACATACCTCAAACTCAACCTGAGCGACAGTGCTTTGTTTTTTCTCGAAAAGGGCTTGATCTATTTCAGAAGTAAAAACAACCTGGAGTCTGAAATGCGTATTCAGAATAACCTGGGATTATTGTTTCTGGAAAAGGGAGATTATTCGCTGGCAGTCAGGTATTTCCAGCATTCGATACAACTTTCCAAAGAAATTGTTAATCCTTACCAGGAAGCGAACGGACTGCTTAATCTGGCACAGGTATTTATAAAGCAGCGGCTGTTTGATTCAGCCTTTATTTACCTGAACCAAGCCGAACACATTATTAATATTCAGGGCGATAACCTGTTATTGAAGGAGTTATATGAATACTATTACGAAGTTTATTACCAACAAAGTCAGTATGAAAAAGCATTGAGCTATTTTCAGAAATACAATGCTGTTCAGGATAGCATATTCAGTAAAGAGATACAGAACAGAATATCCAGCCTGAATATCCGCTTTGAAACCGCAAAAAAAGAAGCTGAAAACATCCGCCTGAAATCAGAACTTGACCTAAAGCAAATCACCCAGCGAAGGCTCATCCTGATGCTCGTCATCATCAGCCTGTTGTTTGCTTCTTTTTCAGCAGCATTTTTCTTTATCTGGAAATTTTTAAGGCAAAAAAACACCATCGCCAAACAGAATTCCATGCTTCTAGAGGAACGACTCGAGCATTCGCAAAGGGAACTTGCCTCAAAAGCCCTGCACCTGGCTTCGCAAAACGAATTCAGGATAAAATTGCTGGGGATGACCAACGAGGTGTACGACCACCTTGACCCGGCTGGAAGACAAAACGTCAACATCATTTTAAAGAATCTAGAAAACACGATTGACCAAAGTGCCTGGCACGAATTTGAAACACGGTTCGAACACGTACAGGAAGCATTTTTTACCAAACTAAATTTACAGTTTCCTGATTTGACCCCCAACGACCGACGCCTTTGTGCCTTCTTAAAAATGAATATGTCGACCAAAGATATCGCGCTCCTCACCCACCGCAGCCCGCGCAGCATTGAATCGGCCCGGTACAGGCTGAAGAAAAAATTCGGCCTCCGCCCTGACGAAGAGATACTTCCGTTCCTTCAATCCATCTAATTTGATCATGCAGTAGTTTTCAAGTAGGGGATTATTTGCGTTGAGCCAGTGTTATGGCTTCTTTTGCAGTAGAATCTTTAACAGGATTATGTCAAACCACTTATTTTAAGCCATTAATTCTAAATTATTATGAAACACATTGCAAAAACAAGTCTCTTGGCAGGATTTCTGATGATATCACTGTTTTTGATGCTGCCAGTTGTAAATTCACAAACCGTTTCGAAGTGGGACAATGTGCCAGAAGCAATTAAAAAAAGAAACTCATTCAAAAGACTGGAATGGTTTTACAGGCCCAGGATGAATGAACAGGATGTTTTTCCAAGACAATTCATCGACAAACAAAAGGAAGCAGAATATGCTAAATCACAATTGAAAGCAGGGAGTGAATATCTCTCTGCTCAATGGACCAATATCGGCCCTGTGGGCATTGATTGCGCTGGTGATGTCATGGTTCCGCATTGGGGAGTGTTGAGTGGCAGGGTAAGGGGGCTCGCCGTACATCCAACTAATCCTGACATTGTATATGCCGGTGCTGCAAGCGGTGGAGTCTGGAAATCAATTGACGGCGGACAAAACTGGGTGGATAAAAGTGGTGAATTGAATAGTTTAACTTTTGGTGCTATCGCTATCGATCCTTCAAATCCTGATGTTGTTTTTGCAGGTACAGGCGAATATCATTGGATTCTAACAGAAAGATTCTACAGCGGCGATGGCTTGTACAAATCGACAAATGGTGGCGACAACTGGACAAAAGTAAATGCTGAGTTTGGCAATGTAACCC
>JANJXJ010000168.1 GCA_024709105.1 Lentimicrobium sp.
CCTAAAAATTGTCACCATCAACAGCTCTGAGCAGGAAAGCATTGACAGCCTGGCAGATGAAAACAAAAACAAGGCCGATTTTATCATTACCATTCCTGAAACCATGACCAAAACCCATTAACCGGGATTTGTTATTGTTGATTTTTAAGAATCTCAACTCACTGCAAAAGTGTAGTTGAGATTTATAATAAAGTTCCAGATGGTTACAACACCAATGGCTAATAACTTGGCAAAATAGAAATTAAATTTTGCTTTGGAAACCAGTAGCCAAAGAACCAATGTATTGATGAGCAAACCGATAAGAGAGATAAACAGAAACCTGCCGTATTCAAGGGCTATTTCGGGGTTATTGCTGTGAAAGGTCCAGATTCGGTTCAGAATATAATTCGAACTGGCTGCAATGGTAAAACCAATGGCATTGGCTACATATTTCTGAATTTTCAGCCACTCTTTGCAAACATATGTAAAGCCAAAATCAACTACGACTCCCGAAAGACCAACCGCGCCAAACTTGGCAAATTTGTAAGCAACATCTCTTGTAAGCATATCAACCATAACCCAGCAGATACGAATTAGAACTTTTACAGTTGAATAATCAGTACTTCTTTAACCCCGTTGCGCAGTACTTCGATATTGACAATGTCTCCGGCCTTCAGTTTGCCCAAACGGCTCATATAATCAAAAACATTGGCTACCGGAAGTCCATCGATCGCAGTGATGATATCACCTTTCAACATTCCGCCCCTGTCGGCGGGTTCTCCTTTGCTCACACCTTCCACTTTCATTCCTCCGGCAGTTTCAGCGCCTGAAACATCGGGCATAATGCCCAGTTTTACTTTCATAGCTCGGCCGTAGTGGCCTGTTTGCTTGCGGGCTCCGGCTTCGGTAAATACAGGAGCTTGTTTCATTGCCGATACCGATTCTACCAATTCTGCAACAAACTCAGTAACAGACACCTGTCCTGTAAAATTAATTTTCTCAACACTGTCATCAGGTGTGTGATAATCGCCATGAGCGCCGGTTGAAAGGAAAAGTACCGGAATTCCTTCACCATAAAATGCAGCGTGATCGGATGGCCCGTAGCCATCGGTTACTTTTTTGATTTCAAACGGAAATTTTCCATTCTGAGCATCGAGAATCGGGTTGGCTTCAGCAAAAGTACCAGTACCTGAAACAGTTAAAATGGGCTGATCGGTTTTAAGCCTGCCCACCATATCCAGGTTAATCATTGCCTTTATGGATTTTATGTCAACAGGTGCATTAGCCACAAAGTGTCTGGCTCCGAGTAAACCCATTTCTTCGGCTCCGAAAGAGACAAAAAGCAGGCTTCTGGCGGGTTTATTTTCCGGCTTTGAGAACCAGCGGGCAAGTTCAATCAGCGAAGCAACTCCGGAAGCATTATCGTCGGCTCCCCCGTGTACGGCATGAACATCGGGCACCCTTGATCCTGAGCCCGGACCGCCCATTCCCAAATGGTCGTAATGAGCTCCGATTACAATATATTCCTCTTTCAGCAGTGGATCTGATCCGGGAATACAGGCCATAACATTCCGGCTGATTACTTTCTCGCGAACCACATCTGCGTGTGCATTCAGATTAACATTCAGGTTGAAAGACACAGGTTTCTGTGCAGAAATCATCACCTGTTCAAGAGAATCAATCGCCTGTAAGGACAACTGAAGCATTTGTGCTGCCAGATTCCGGGTAACTGAAAAAACCGGCAAACCGGCATCAGAAACTGTTTTATCATAATTCAGTTCCAGAGGGACATCTTTTTTCTCCAGCGAGGTGGGCGAAACCAGAATCAAACCGGCAGCTCCGTTGTCGCGGGCGGTAAGCGCCTTTGCCCGTTCGGTAGCCATGGGAATAAAAGCACTGTTCTGATTTTGAGGTTCCGGATCACCGCGCAACACCATTACCCATTTTCCTTTTACATCAAGGGTTGCATAGTCGTCCCAGGAAAGCTCACCACTTTTCCCGGTAATTCCGAAGCCTGCAAAAACAACTTCGGCTTCTGCTCCGGCAGTTGCTGAGAAAGAAAGAGGCATAAAGCCGGTATTTACCTGAGCTTCATTGCCCGAAAAGAAAAATTTGTTATCAAATCCCAGCTTAACGCCTGCTATAAGGCTGAAATACTGAAAGCCCTGTTCGCCTTTTAGCTGTGCACCGGCTTTGGCAAATTCGTTGCGGATATATGCTGCAGCCATAGAATCGCCGGTAGTACCAGCTTTTCTGCCGGCAAGTTCCTGCGATGCCAGATAAGTAATATGTGAACGCAATCTTTCGGCATCAACCTGTGCATGAAGCGCCAGTGCAGATATCGAAAGAAAAATTACGGAAAGTATTGTTCTTAATTTAATCATGTGCAAAACTTTTAAAATCAGCAATCAGGATGCAAAAGTAAGAAAAATGGGAGAAAAAGCTAAAAACAAAAGACCCGGCCAGCCATACCATGACTGATCAGGTCTTTAACAATACTTTAAGAAAGAAATAAGCTATTCAGAACAGGTATTTGATCAGTTAAGTTTAAACTCATCGCGCAACTGACTTACCCATTTACTGATTCTTTCTTCGGTGAGCTCAGGCTGGCTGTCTTCGTCAAGAGCCAGACCCACGAATTTGCCATCCTTCTCAGCAGTGGAGAAAAAGTAGCTGTAACCTTTGGTAGGCCAGTATCCTACTACATTTTCCTTGTAAGGGAGGCGGCAAAAAACCGTTCCCATTCCATCCACAAAACTCTCAGGATACTCCACCTGATCTCCCAGCCCGAAAATGGCCAGTTTTTTTTCTTTAAGATCTGCTTCAACCAGCACATCAATAAAACGTTCCCAATCCTGATGCATTTCGCCGATTCCCCAGGCAGAAGTTCCCAGGATAAGGTAATCGTATTTCTCAAGATCTTCGCGCGATGCAGAGCCAACATTGTGCATTTCGGCCATCCCTTTGCCAAAAGATTTGACCATAGATTGTGCAGCCTTGTAAGTGCTTCCTTTATGGCTTCCGCCGTAAAAAATTCCAATTTTTCCCATTTTGTCCCTTGTCGTTTATAAGGAAATTTAATAAGCCGGCAAATATACTCCTGAACACACACTAAAACAAATGAATTTAAAATTCGACTGGCGAATCAATTATCTGATTATCAGTGCGCGAAGAAATATAGTGCCATTTATTAAACAAGTTATCAGTTAGTTAGGTCAATAAACCCCCGAATAAAAAAAAAGTTCACTACTCTTATCTGCATCATACATCCAGAAGATTAAAGATTCATCCTTTTTGCACTCATTATCAGCAACATAAAAAATAATATAGTTAAAGTTTATCAGGTTTAAAAAATTGCAGTACGTTTGGACAAATTTTAAAGATGAAGAGGATTCCCTTGTCGGAGAAGATGATTTTGTATTTCCTGATTCTGGGAATAGGTTCCATCATACTTACAGGTTATTTTTCATTCTATTCGGCCCGAAGGGCACTGTTGTCGCGCACTTTTGAACAACTGATATCATTGAGGATAGCACGAAAATCGGCAGTTGAAGGCTTTTTCAAAGACCGCATTCACGAAATCACACAAAAAGCTTCTGTTATCGCTGAGCTAAATTACTTACCCGACCAAATCGAAGTGCGCACCTTTATGCATCCTGACAACGGGTATTATACAGGAGCCTGTCTGGCTGATAAAAACGGGAACCTTATAACCGGGGATTCTGCATCAAAAAAAATAGCCAATCCAGGTAATTACCGCCTGCCAGCCGAAATATTGGAAACAAGCACTGCTAGAGTTATTGATTACACACTTTCACCTGAAGGATTGTCTCAAGAACTGCTTCTGATTGCTCCGATCAAAATAAAAAGAGGCGCAGAGAGCTATTTTCTGGTATGGTTAATTGATTCAGAAGCGATTGACAATCTATTGCTGGGGAGAGATACTGAAATTGGCTTCGGAACTTCAGGAGAAACATATCTTGTTGGCAGTGACAGGCTGATGAGAAGTCAGTCCAGATTTATTTCTGATTCACGTTTGCAAACCAAAGCTGCAACGTTCTCGGTTGATGAAACCTACAATTATGGCGAAAGCAGAGTAATAAGCGGAGATTACCGGGGCATCAAAGTGTTGAGTTCAGGAAGCAGGATATTTGTTGATGAACTGGATTGGATAATTCTTTCAGAGATTGACTATAAGGAAGTGGTTGCTCCGGTGGGCTCCATCCGAAACAGCATCATGCTGCTCACAGTTATGGCAGCAGTTGTTTTTTTCATTATTACCTATCTGATCAGCCTTAAAATTACAGCACCATTAGTTAAGTTAACCCATGCTGCCACCGATCTGGGCGATGGGGTTCAACATGAGCTGATTGAAATAACTTCCAATGATGAAATCGGCGATCTTACTGAGGCATTTAACAAAATGAGCATTAAACTCAGGGAAAAAGAAGATGCACTGCGGACAGAAAAATACAACAGGCTCAGGTCAACCATTGACGGGCAGGATATTGAACGTCAGCGCCTTTCGAGAGAGCTGCATGATGGAATCGGGCAAAGCCTCATTGCCGTGAGACTGCAACTTGGAGCAATGGAAGGGAGCAGCTGCCTTAAGGAAGAAGAGAAACTAAAATCTGTTATCAATCTGACCGACAGTGTAATTGACGAAGTAAGAGCCATTTCAAACGATCTGATGCCTCCCTCGTTGCTTGAATTTGGTTTGTCTGCGGCGGTGAAACAACTTTGTAATACCATTCATGATTCAACGGGTATAAATATTGATATTACAGGCGAATTGCCCGGCGACAGGCTCAGCAGAAAACCGCGGCTTTATGTTTTCAGAATAATCCAGGAAATCCTGAGCAATGCCGCGCGGCACTCCGGCGCTGATCAGATTAATATAATTGCAGAAACTGAAAATGAAACCTTACGTATTGACATTGCTGACAACGGCTGTGGTTTCGATCTTAATTCACCCTGCACAGGAGCTGGTCATGGTCTCAACAATATCAAGGAAAGGGCCGATCTGATCAAAGCCACTTTGGATATTTTAACTGAAAATGAAGCCGGAACCAGGTTTATACTTAAAGTTCCGCTAAACAAATCAAATCATGATAAAAGTAATCCTTGTTGATGACCACCAGTTGGTGAGAGACGGAATCAAAGCCCTGCTTGCAGGAATGGAGGGCATTGAGGTTACAGGCGAAGCCAGTTCGGGAAACGAGATGCTTGCTTTGCTCAACAGCAATACCCCTGATGTCGCGCTGCTCGACATATCGCTGCCTGACATATCAGGGATAGACCTATGCAGGAAAATCATTGCGCAGTATCCTGAAATAAAGGTACTTTTCCTTTCGATGTATACCACTGAGGATTATATTTTTAATGCCATTAAAGCAGGGGCCAAAGGATATCTGCCCAAGAATATCTCGAGAAATGAACTATTTAATGCCGTGAAAGAAGTAAGTGCCGGCAACGAATATTACAGCGAAACCATTTCCAATATTATTCTGAAAAGTTACATCAGAAAAGCCAAAACCCCCGACGATGAGTTACAGGATTCGGGAGAATTATTGTCGAAACGCGAAACAGAAGTGCTGCGCTGCTTTGCCGAAGGGCTCAGCAATCCGCAAATTGCCGAAAAATTATTCATAAGTACCCGCACTGTGGAGTCACACAAAAATCACATCATGCAAAAGCTTAACCTGAAAACCCAGGTTGAGTTGCTCAAATATGCCATAAAGAATGGCTTTACGGGCATATAGTTCATTTGTACACTGAAAATCAAAGCAATAGTTATTCCCTGGTAAACCAGCGGGAAGGCAACATTTTCCTTCTTTCCTCTTTTCTATTTCATTTTTCTTGATTTTTTCCGTGAAACACGGAGAAAATTTCAGCATTCAACTGAATCAGATTCAGTCAATTCATTATTGACGCAGTGCAGGCATTTTTAAACATTTGCCACGGGATGAATAACCACTAAAACCAACCTGAAAGACATGAAAAAAATTAAAATTCTCTTAACAGCAGCAGTTCTTTTACTGCTTACTGCAATCCAGCCGACACATGCACAAACAGAAAAATCGCTGAATGCCGGTGTTGACCTGATGAGTCGCTACATCTGGCGTGGTATGAATCTGGGAGGTTCGGCTCCAAGTATTCAACCATCCATTGAGTACAACATCGGAGGTTTTGCCGTCGGCACCTGGGGCGCTTTCGGCCTGAGCGATGGCATTGTAATGCAGGAAACAGATCTTTACCTCAGCTACACTTTCAGAGATGTGATAACGCTGACTTTAACAGATTACTTTCTGCCAATTGACACCCTGGCTTCAAACAACTATTTTGATTTTAAAGAAGACAACACCGGGCATTTGCTGGAGGGCTCTTTTTTGTTCAACGGAACCGAAAAAATACCCTTTACCTTTCTGGCTGCAGTAAACTTCTGGGGAGCTGACGCACTGAAAGCCGATGGCAAAAAGCAGTTTTCAACCTATTTTGAAGTGGGTTACAATGGCACTTTTCAGGACACTGAATACAACATCTTTGCAGGATTCACACCCAATAATCCCGATGAAGAGCAATTTGAAACAGGATATTACGGTGAAAAAGCCGGCTTGATCAATCTGGGCTTAACCGTTGCCAAAGAAATTAAGGTAACTGACACCTTCAGCCTTCCCCTCACCTCTTCATTTATTATTAACCCGATGACTGAGAATGTATTTCTTGTAGTCGGAATTTCTTTTTAACTCTTAAAAACAAACAAAATAATGGAAACTGAAATCCTGAATGAAATTGGCAAAACAGGCAATACCGCCTTTATGTTGCTGGCTACAAGCTTAGTAATGCTTATGACCCCCGGACTTGCATTCTTTTATGGTGGATTGGCTACCAAAAGAAACATCCTGGGAATTATGATACAAAGTTTTGTTTCGCTGGGGGTTACTACCATACTGTGGTTTGCCTTTGGTTATTCACTTTGCTTCAGCGGCGATGGTGCAATCATAGGTAATTTTGACAAGGCATTTTTAAATGGTGTAGATCTGAACTCAGTATTCGCCGGAAACGGCAAAATTCCCGAACTTGTTTTCTTCCTTTATCAGATGATGTTTGCCATTATCACGCCTGCGCTCATCACCGGAGCTTTTGTAGGCAGGGTAACTTTTAAATCCTACCTTATTTTCCTGGTGGTATGGCAAATACTCGTGTATTATCCGTTTGTACATATGGTATGGGGCGGCGGTCTTCTGGCACAGTGGGGCGTTCTTGACTTTGCCGGAGGTATTGTAGTACATGCCACTGCTGGTTTTGCAGCGCTGGCTTCGGTATTTTATGTTGGCGCACGTACTGATAAAGATTCAACTCCCAACAGTATTCCTCTGGTAGCAATTGGTACCGGGTTGCTTTGGTTCGGATGGTATGGTTTTAATGCCGGCAGTGAGCTTGCAGTTGACGGAGTTACAGTTCAGGCATTTGCAAACACCGACATAGCAGCATCTTTTGCTACAGTAACCTGGCTGATTATAGAATGGTCGAGGTCGCGCAAACCTAAATTTATAGGCCTGCTCACTGGTGCTGTAGCCGGATTGGCAACAATTACTCCTGCGGCTGGTTTTGTTCCTGTGTGGGCAGCAGCATTAATAGGTATTACTTCCGGACTTGTATGCTACTATGCCGTTCATCTGAAAAACAAACTTGGCTGGGACGACGCCCTGGATGTATGGGGTGTACACGGTGTTGGCGGAGTTTTGGGTACCATACTTCTGGGTGTCTTTGCTTCAAGCGCCATCAACCCTGCTGTAACCGGTCAAGGCCTGATTTACGGCGAAAGTACACTCTTTATCAAACAATTGGTTGCTGTAGTGGGAGCATCGGCTTATGCATTCATTTTCACCTATGTTATGCTGGCTCTCATCAATTATATTACCCCTGTTAGAGTTAGCGAAAGCGATGAAATACAGGGACTTGACAACTCATTACACGGCGAGCAGGCTTACGATTCAGGTTCTATGTAAAAGAACAGATTTATAAGTTCAGGAAACACCAATCAACCAAAAATAGTGTGTTTTTGATTTCTTCCTTAAAAAGGTTTTGATGCACATCAAAACCTTTTTTACTTTTGCATGTTTGAATTCCATTTCACAACCCAACCATTGCCAAATCCCAGTATATGAGAAAAACCATCCTTCTGGTCTTAACAATGTTAATGACCGGCTTTGTGACCTTTGCCCAGGACGACAATCAAAGAATTACCGATGAAAAAACCGGGCAGGAAATACTGATAGGCACTGTTACCCGGGATGGTTTGCTGCAGATTGGCGACTGGTTTCAGGCCGAATATGACAAATACGAACCATCAGCCGAAGACATTGAGCAAATCAGGTCGTTCAGAAAAAATTTTCCATGGATATTTATTACACTGGGCACCTGGTGCCACGACAGCCATGAACAGGTTCCGCGTTTTCTCAAAATCCTTGATCTGGTTGATTACCCCCGCGAACAGATTTTTATGGTAGCCGTTGACCGGAACAAAAAAGCCAAAGACTTCTGCATTGGCGATTATGACATAAAACTTGTCCCTACATTTATCTTCACCGATCAGGGAGAAGAAACCGGCAGAATCATTGAAACCCCTGTTGAAACGCTTGAACGCGACTTTTTGAACGTATTGCGTGGCAATGTGCCGGCTCCCAGAAATTAACATTTTCAAACCCTTTTCATTCCACCCAATGCTTCTTTTTAAAACCATTAAGGAAACCCGCGATTATTCTGAGAAATGCAGAAAAAGTGGGTTAAAAATTGGCTTTGTGCCAACCATGGGCGCCTTGCACGAAGGACATTTATCGCTGGTTCGCAGGGCAAAAAGCGAAAACGATATAGTGGTTTGCAGTATTTTTGTGAATCCCATTCAGTTCAACAATCCCGACGACCTGCTCAAATATCCCCGCACCCTGGAGCGCGACATGGAGATGCTGCAGGAAGCAGGCTGCGATGTGGTATTTGCACCTGCGGTTGAAGAAATGTATCCTGAAAAAGCTACCAAAGAATATGATTTCGGGGCACTGGCCAATGTTATGGAAGGCGCTTTCAGACCGGGACACTTTAATGGAGTGGGAATAGTGGTACACAAACTTTTCGACATTACCCTGCCACACAAAGCCTATTTCGGAGAAAAAGATTTCCAGCAGCTACAGATTATTAAGAAGCTTGTAGAATTAGAACATCTTGATGTTGAAATCATACCTTGTCCCATCAGCCGCGAAACCGACGGACTGGCCCGAAGTTCAAGAAATGAAAGGTTAACGCCTGAAATGCGCAGGGCTGCACCCTATATTTATATGGTGTTGCAGGAAGCCGGAAATCTGGCAAAAACCAATACCGCGGCAGAGATAGAAAAATATGTAAAATTCAAATTCGACAGCCACCCGCTGCTTAAACTCGAATACTTCAGCATTGCATCGGGCAATGATCTGCAACCGGTAACAGGTGCAATTTCGGAAGGAGATATGGGTTTCATCGCTGTTTTTGCAGGAGAAGTGAGGCTTATTGACAATATTCAGTTAAAATGAGTAACTTTGCAGCGCCATGACAATAGAAGTACTTAAATCGAAAATTCACAGGGCCACCATCACCGAAGCCAATCTGCACTACATAGGCAGTATCGGTATTGACGAAGACCTGATGGACGCAGCAAATCTCATTGAATTTGAGAAGGTTCAGGTATTGAACATCAACAACGGGGAAAGACTCGAAACCTATGTTATTAAAGGAGAGAGAGGCACCGGAATGATTACCCTTAACGGAGCTGCAGCCCGCAAAGCCGTTGCCGGAGATCTGGTTATAATAGTTGCATTTGCCCAGATGACCCCCGAAGAAGCCCGCGAATTTAAACCAGCAATAGTATTCCCCGATTCGGGCAACCGCTTAGTTTAAAAAATCTGCCTTGAAAAATAATCTGCGCAACATCATCCGGTTTACTTTTTTTCTGGGAATCGGAATATTTTTTATCTGGTTGTTTATGCGCAACCTGACAAATGAGCAAAAGGAAGAAATCTTCCATTCCTTTAAAATTGCACAGTATTCCTGGATAATTTTTGCATTTGCCCTGGGTATTCTGAGTCATTTGCTGCGCTCGCTGCGGTGGAAAATCCTGATGGAGCCCTTAGGCTACACACCACGCACAACCAATGTTTTTATGGCCGTAATGATCGGTTATCTGGCGAATCTGGCCCTGCCCAGGCTTGGCGAAGTTAGCCGCTGCGGAATACTCACCCGGTACGAAAAAATACCTTTCAACAAATCTTTTGGAACTGTAATCACCGAAAGAGCTATTGATATGCTCACTTTTGTGTTGATTTTCCTGCTCATGATTTTTTCCCAGACAGGCAAAATTCAAACCTACATTGAACAAAAGATTTATATCCCGCTGGGACAAAAGTTCAATTTCAGCCCCGAAGGAAATCACCTGCTGCTTTATCTGCTCATTTTCTTTATGGTTGCCGGATTGATTGCGGTTTATATCATACACAGGAAGTACAGGCATACCAAACTTTATCAGAAATTTTACAGCCTGCTTACCGGATTTCTCGAAGGCATGAAATCGCTCACCCGCATCAAAAAGCCATTACTTTTTGTAGCTTACACCATTGGCATCTGGATTCTGTATCTGCTGATGGCCTATGTAGTGTTTTTCAGTCTTAAGGAAACCGCATCGCTTGGCCTGGATGCCGGTCTGGCTGTACTCGTTTTTGGTTCCATTGGAATAATGATTGTGCAGGGAGGTATTGGCATTTACCCCGCCATTGTTGCCGAAACCCTTTTTTTGTGGAATGTTCCTGAAACCAAAGGATATGCCATGGGCTGGCTGATATGGGCATCACAAACACTCATGATTCTTGTTGCAGGAGTTTTTTCATTACTTTTACTTCCTGTTTTCAATAAAAGCAATCATGACCAAAACGGAAGCCATACAGAAAAAGATACTCAAACAGCCTGAGCTCGACAGAATACTGGCCTACTGGCGATTCAAAGATTACAAGATAGTTTTTACCAACGGATGTTTTGATATCATACATCTGGGCCATGTTGATTATCTGGCAAAAGCTGCCATGCTAGGCCATAAGCTGCTGATCGGCCTCAACACCGACCATTCCACCCGCCGCCTGAAAGGCCCTTCCCGTCCCATAAACGATGAAACTTCACGAGCCAGCATTCTGGCAGCCTTTGGGTTTGTAGATGCAGTGGTACTTTTTGACGAAGAAACCCCTTACAACCTGATCAGGACAGTACAACCCGATATTCTGGTAAAAGGTGCCGACTACAAACCCGAAGACATTGTGGGATACGATATTGTAATGGCCAAAGGGGGCAGGGTAGAAACACTGGAATATCTGCCGGGCTATTCCACCACGCTGATTGAGAGCAAGATAAAACAAAGCTGAACGGGCATTATAAAACATTCAATAAACCAGTAGATGGCAAAGACAAAAACTGCATTCTTTTGCAGCCATTGCGGAGCACAATCGCCGAAATGGATTGGCAAATGCCCGTCGTGCGGCGAGTGGAATACCTATGTTGAAGAAGTGATACAGCGGCAGGAAAAACAGAATATTCCCAAACGCGGGGCAACTCCTACCCTGATTACAGATATTGAGCTCAGTGCAGAAAACCGGATTGACACTCATAATCAGGAATTGAACAGGGTGCTTGGCGGAGGACTGGTGCCGGGATCGGTGGTGCTGGTGGGCGGCGAACCTGGCATAGGCAAATCAACCCTGATGCTGCAGGTTGCCCTTACCATCAGAAATCTTAAAGTTCTCTATGTATCGGGCGAAGAAAGCGAACAGCAGATAAGAATGCGAGCCGAAAGACTGGGTATGGGCAAAAATGAATGTTACATACTCACCGAAACATCAACATCCGATATTCTTGCCCACATTTCGAATCTGAATCCCGGTATTGTTATTATTGACTCCATACAAACACTGAGCAGCGAAAATATTGATGCATCGGCAGGCAGTATCTCACAAATCAGAGAAACGGCTTCGGAGTTGCAGCGCTTTGCCAAAACCGTGAATGTACCGGTTTTCCTTATTGGTCACATCACTAAAGAAGGCACCCTGGCCGGGCCAAAACTGCTGGAACATATGGTGGATACTGTATTGCAGTTTGAAGGAGACAGAAATTACGGTTACCGGATATTGCGATCGGTGAAAAATCGTTTTGGCAGCACATCGGAGCTGGGGATCTACGAAATGCAGAGCGACGGCCTCAGGGAAGTATCCAATCCTTCCGAGATTCTCATCACCCAGCACGAAGAGCAAATCAGCGGATCAGCCATAGCCGCCACCATTGAGGGACTTCGGCCCATGCTTATAGAAACACAAGCCCTGGTAAGCACAGCAGCCTACGGAACACCGCAGAGGTCGTGCACCGGTTTTGACACCCGCCGCCTGAATATGTTGCTGGCTGTTCTCGAAAAACGCAGCGGTTTTAAGCTGGGGATCAAGGACGTATTCCTTAATATTGCCGGAGGTTTGAGGGTTGATGACCCTGCCACCGACCTGGCCGTAGTAAGTGCTGTACTTTCATCAAATGTAGATATGCCCATCAGCAGTAAAACCTGTTTTGCCGCAGAGGTGGGCCTGTCGGGAGAAATAAGGCCGGTAACCCGCATTGAACAAAGGGTTTCGGAAGCCGAAAAACTGGGTTTTGAAATTATAGTTATTTCAAAACTGAACTGGAAAGCCGCAAAAAGTGCTTCAAAAAACATTAAAATTGAAGCCGTTAGCAGAATAGAAGAGGTATTCAGCCTGCTTTTTGCCTAAACCATTTCTATAGTTTTGCCAGAGAACAAAAAGCTAATTTTATCTGAAATATATGAACATTAAATCAAAAATTGTTTTCCTCGTAATGCTTGCAGCCTCAGTAAGAATAGTTTCTTCCTGCTGCGACTGCGACAATTTACCGGCATTCTTCAACTTTAACAAAGCCGACCTCCGAAACATTGACAACAGCGGAGATTATCCTTTTACAATCACCAGCGACAGCATGTATGCCGAAGCAGTTGCTTTTGAAGTTTCAATATTTGATTCTACAGGTTATTATTATCTGGCTGAAAACCGGAATCCATTAAATAACCTTGGCTTCAGCACTGCCTCGGCGTTCTCGTGCGATTGTGCCATGCCTTTTACCCCCAACCAATTTATTGAGCGCATCGAAATCACCACCCTCTACCCCATCAATACCTCAACCCCGGCTGGAAGCAATGTTTCGGAGCTTTTTGTTGGATTATCCACTTCAAATTCAGCAAGGGGATATGTTTATGAAACTTTGTCGCAGCTTTGCCAGCAGACACAAGGAAAAATTTATTACGACGGAGGCATTGAATCATTCAGACTATTTCTGAAGCCCGCGGTAGAAAACCCGGTTGCCAGATTTCAGATTCAACTTCATTTTTCTGATGGCAGTCAAATGGCATTGACTACCGGGCTTATTCACATCATAGACTAATGAATTATGAAGTCAGCAATTAAATATATTGTCACAGCGGTTTTGTTTTTAAGTACGTGTTTTTCGGCCAGCAGCCAGAATAAGCGTGAAGAGATTCGTTTAGACCTCAATTTTGGTGCAAGGAATATTCACAGGGCGGTAGAATCGCCCGGCGAAAATCTCGACTTCCTGAATTACCTGAATGATGGTAATGGTAATGGCAATTTTGGAGTTCTGAGTTTTGGCATTTCGCTTTCACCTGACACCAACTGGTCATTTTATGCCGGAATGAGCATGCTCAGCGATATGCTGCCCAGCCATATGTTGCTGGATGTGAAAAAGAAGCTAAGGACAAATGCTGCCGGCAACGATTTTGGCATTTCCGGGAGTATGTTGCTTTATCCTCAATACATTAACGAATTTAATCAGTACCACTACAAAACCGATATTGACCTGATTGCTGATGTAGATAAAAACTACCGGCAAATTAACCTGTATGATCTTGGATTCAGCATTTTACCTTACTGGAAAATCAATAAAAAGCGCACTGCCATACATCTGGCAACAGGAGCAGGAATCTTCGGTTTTTTACCCTTTAATCAGAAGATTGCTCAAAAAAAGCCCAATGCCAATTTCAGGCGCGAATTGATTTACCAAACCAGCTATTCCCCGGCTCCGGTTTCGTTAAGCAGAGCAGAGTTAAGCTACATCCTGCTGAGAGACAATAACTTTAATCTGGGTATTCAGGTAAAGACAGAGTTGTTGCTTTCGTACCGAAGCCTTAAATACAAACGCACCATAAACACCTGGACTACAGAAAACTCAGACATTAAAACCATTAACCCCCGGCCGGCTTTTTATTCAAAGGCAGAGGGCAGTGTGGGTTTGTATTTGAAGTTTTAAAGTCTTATGAGCTTAATATTCATACCTTTGTCAGGTTTTAACGTTTAAATTTTTCGTCATCATGGCCAATCCTGGTAAATACAACACCCTGAGCATTAAAAAAATAGTAGATTTCGGGGTATATCTTGACGGGGGCGAATCGGGTGAAATACTCCTTCCCATGAAATGGGTGCCCGACAATTGCAGGCCCGACGATACAGTTGAAGTTTTTTTGTATTTTGACAGCGAAGACCGGCTGATCGCCACCACCATGAAACCTTACGTGCAGGTGGGTGAAACAGCCCTGCTTAAGGTAAAAGCAGCCAGCGAAGTGGGAGCTTTCCTCGACTGGGGGCTTGAAAAGGATTTGTTTGTACCTCACCGCGAACAGGCTGCAAAAATGGTTGAAGGCCGTTCATACCTGGTTTATGTTTACACCGACCCTCAGAATGGCAGGATAACCGCTTCCTCAAAAATTGAACGATTTCTGGGATTACAACCCCATTCATTCCAGCCCGGCGACGAAGTTGACCTCACCCTCTGGCGAACCACCGACCTGGGTTATCTGGCCATCATCAACAACACTCACGAAGGCATGTTGTATGCCAATGAAGTTTTTGAAGAGCTGGATTACGGACAAAAACTGAAAGGTTATATTTCAAAAGTCCGTGAAGATGGCAAAATTGACCTGTTGCTTACTAAGCCCGGATATGAGAAAATTGATGAACTGTCGGAAAGACTGCTAGAAATCCTGCACGAAAACAACGGCTATCTTGATCTCAACGATAAAAGTCCGGCCGAAGAAATATACCTGATATGCGGTATGAGTAAAAAGAACTTTAAAAAGTCAGCAGGCGCTCTTTTTAAAAAGAGAATCATTAACATCGAAGATAGAGGCATCAGGCTGGTGTAAAAGTTGAAGGCAACATTTTAGTGTGTTAATAATCATTAAAAGTTGACAACTATTTTCTAAAATTCGTAAAATTAATTTGTGATTTAAATCACTCTTCTTAATTTTGATGTAAAAATTTAACACGGCCGCTTTTATTCCGGGTAATAAAAAATACAATCTGGTATTTCTGATGACTAAGAGCCTGAAACACCTATTTTTCGATTTTATCTCCAACAGGGAGGAAAGACCCGGTTTGAAAGAAATGCTTTTAAAAGACAATCTTGAAAGGCTGCAATATCTTATTTACATCGGGTTGCCTGTTACCATGTTTCATATTGCCTTTTTTGCCTTAAACCCTGATCTTAATTCGCCGATAGAAATAAAATGGAAAAATCTGATTATTAATACTCACCTTGGACTGTCGCTAACATTTTTAGTAATTGGTTTCATTTCAATACAAATCTATAAAAAAAAGTGCAGGTTTTTAAAAAAGCCTTATGCGCTGCCTCATATACAGTTTCTTATTTTTCTCGCTGCCGGTGTACTCTTAAGCAGTTATGATCAATTGGTTACCAATGCGATCAACCCGTTTATAATAGTTTGTGTATTATCCACCCTGGTACTTTACATTCCGCCTTACATTACGATAGTTTATTATCTGGCAGGCTATGCTTTTATGTACCTGGTAATGAAGGATTATCAAACTGACACAAACGTATTTCTTTCCAATATGGTGAATGGTTTCACCTCCATTTCATTAGCCTGGTTTCTTTCGCTTACCATGTGGAGGAATTACCTGATGCGCTTCAGAAAGGACAGAGTAATTGATCAGCAGAAAAATGAACTGATCCGGCAGAACGAAGACCTGAGAACATCGAGCAACGAACTGATGGCAGCCAATCTTACCAGAAACAAACTGTTTTCCATAGTCTCGCACGACTTAAGAGGACCAATTGCAAATCTGAACGAACTGATACGTTTAATGCAGAGCGGTATAATTACCGACAAAGAGTTCAGAGAGTTGCTTCCCGAATTGTCGAGGCAAACCATCATTACCAGCGAATTACTCGAAAACCTGCTTAACTGGTCAAAAAGCAATCTGAAAGGAGATGCGATAAAACCTGTTCGCGTTTGCCTCGCAAATTCCACCGACGAAGCCATTAATCTCTACAAAACCCAGGCCGACCTTCAGCAAATCAGTCTGGTGAATAATGTACACAAGAATCATTGTGTATTTGCTGACAAAGACATGATATCACTGGTAATCAGAAATCTGCTTTCGAATGCAATAAAATTTTCGAAAACAGGCGGAATTGTTGTGTTTGGTTCAACTAAGAATATTGCAAATATTGAGTTTTCGGTCACCGACAACGGCAAAGGAATCAGCGATGCCGACATTGAGCATGTAATGAGCGATGAATATTTTTCAACACCAGGCAACCGTGGCGAAAAAGGCACTGGCCTTGGTTTGGTACTTTGCAGAGAGTTTATTGAAAAAAATGGCGGTGCAATTTCCATTTCCAGCATGGAGGGCAAAGGCACACGGGTGAGTTTTACTTTGCCGGTTGGAGATGAGGAAGGAAGGGAAAATTTCTAATTTCTAATTTCTAATTTCTAATTTCTAATTTCCAATGCCTAAGATCGTACCAAAGGGAAAGATTTATTAAAAAAAGGTCACTTGTTCTGCCGGTTAAATTCTAAATGAATCTGCTAATCGCATAGCGCGCCGCCTTGGGCGGTTCGGTTGCGGATTTAGTCCTCTGATTATTAAGATAAACTTTTCAGACAGCCAACCTTGGAAGGCTGCTTATGCAGATGCTGGTAATGTTTGAGCACTGCCCAGCCAAGGAAACGTTAGCCAAAACGTAAAGATTAAGCTGTTAAGCTGGGCTTGCGGGATCGGCCTTCTAAACCGAGGCCGCTCCAGAATTAAAAGCAAGAAATGAAAACAAAACTATTTATAATAAAAGAATGCGGACGAGCTCAACCCGACCGATTTAATAAAATTATTCCCGGGTTAAAATGGCGTTAAGAAACAAGGCTGCAATCAGTAAAAAATATCTGCTGATGAAATGCAACCGACGCGGCATGGCTGAGCTCAGAGAATCAGTGTACATAAGTGTAAGGCAGAGGATAAACGTTCCAACCTCATTTTATCCGCGCATAATTTTGATTTTAAAGGTCGGATAGAACCCACATGTTTTCCGAATCGTTGCAGATATTCATCTAAATATTAACATGTGGGTTTCAT
>JANJXJ010000116.1 GCA_024709105.1 Lentimicrobium sp.
CTCAAATCCGGTGAAAATGTAATAGTAAAAATTCAGCGTCCGCATATCGAGAATAAAATCAAGCTGGATCTTTATCTGATGCGCTATCTGGCCAGAAGTGCAGTAAAAAGTTACCCCGAACTTGCAGCTATTGATATTACCGGCCTTATTGATGAATTTGGAATGAATATCATTAAAGAGCTTGATTATTATAACGAAGCAAGTAACCTGCTCAGATTTGGTGAGATGTTTAAAGACGACCCCAGGGTTCACATTCCCAAAGTATTCATGGAATATACCACCCGAAGAATTTTGGTGATGGAGCAGGTAATCGGTGTTACACCGGATTCGCCGGAGTCGTTGGTAAAAAACAATTTAGATCCTGCTGCAATAGCAGCTCAGGGTGCTGATATTGTTTTAAAGATGGTTCTGAAGCATGGATTTTTTCATGCCGACCCTCACCCCGGCAACCTGTTTATACTTCCAGGCAATGTAATCGCATTGATTGACTTTGGCATGGTGGGAGTGCTTAAACCCAATCACCTTAACTTTCTGGCTAGTTTTGCCATGGGATTCTACCGGTCTGATGCATCGGCCATAACCCAGTCGCTCATTACCCTTTGCGGAATAAGGTTTTTTGAAGAAGAGAGCGACCTTGAATTCGAAATTGATCAGCTTCTCAAAAGCAATGCTTATCTGCCCTTCGAAAAAATAGACTTTGCAAGAATAATGCAGGAATGTATTAACCTGATGGTGAAATATAAATTAAAAATTCCATCAAGTATATTTATGCTGGTGAAAGCACTGGCAACCATTCAGAAATTTGCCGGAAACCTTGACCCCGACTTAAACCTTGGCCCAGTAATTTTGCCTTATGCCCGCGAATTGGTTGCCCGTAAGTATGACCCGCGCAAACTTGCCAGCGGCATCTACGAAACCATTGGAAATTACGTAACATTGATTCGCGATTTTCCAGGCGAAATAAATGAGATCCTTTATAAAATCAAGCAAGGTAAACTTAAACACGAAATAGGCTTTGGCGACCCTGAACCAGCCATGAAAGCCCTTCGCTATTTCAGCCGCCGGATTGCACTTTCCATTTTACTGGCAGGCCTTGGCATAACTTCCACCATTCTGATAGTCTGGAACGATGAAAAAACCTTCGGACATATTACCTTTGGCATAACCATGTTTTTCACCCTTTGGGTAATGCTTCGGCTGCTGCTTAAAGGAAAAAGCTGAATCGGAAATCAACCGGTGATTACAACTTTTCTGGAGTGTATTTTATTGTTAATCAGCAGCCTGACAGTATAAACTCCTGCCGGTACTTTTTCTTTGCGAAAGGACTGTCTGTCCCATGTAATATTTTGCTCTCCCCGATTAGCCATGCCATCATATAGTTCAGCAATACGTTTACCATCTGAACTATAAACTGAGGCATTTACATAACTGTGATCGGTGAGCATAAACCTGATATTGAGCTCAGATGAAAAAGGGTTTGGGAAAAGGTTTATCCCGAATTCAGCCCCCGATTGATAATCAACCCCAACACCCTGAGGCGAATAGCTGAGAGTCATATTCTTAAAATAGCTTTCGTCCGGAATATTCAATGATACAGGATCAATTCCTTTGGTAAACGATACGCTGAATGATGGCCCTGCGGCACCTCCTCCGGCCGAATTTCTTTCGGTAAATTCAACCCACACCTGATATACTCCGTCTTCAACAAGGTTTCCGGTCAGGTTGCGGCAATCCCAGCTGATGGTATGCGTTTGGTGATTTGGCAAGGTAGCTCCGGTAATTGCATTCACACTATTATTACCTGATGAAGCATTCCATTTTACCAAATGCTGTTTTCGGCCTGCAGCCATTACCTTTCTGGAAATAACAAAATTACCCTGAGAATCTTTAATCCAGATAGCCAGCACATTGCGAGGCGAATATGTTGCGTTATTGGTTACCGTTTGAACCGTAAAGGTCATACTCCCGTCCGTAGCAGTGAGATGTTGG
This sequence comes from Lentimicrobium sp., assembly GCA_024709105.1. Taxonomy (GTDB): domain Bacteria; phylum Bacteroidota; class Bacteroidia; order Bacteroidales; family Lentimicrobiaceae; genus Lentimicrobium. Next base: position 1,990 of record JANJXJ010000116.1, read on the forward strand.
GTTTGAGCATCAACAGACGCTCCGGGTAGCAAAAAAAGCAATGTGATAAAGGCTGAGAGCAGTTTCTTCATAAATCAGTTTTTAGATGGCAAAGTTAAACAAATGGAGTTATCTGCATATAAAATAATATAATTACTACCCAGGTAATACACAGAAGAATAAAGCCGTAGTGCCAAAAGATGCAGGATTCAAATTTTCGATGCAAATATTTTCCTGAGAGAACAAATGCTACCCCCTTTAAAACAAACTCCCCGGGCAAGCGAATTGCCCGGGGAGAATGATATAAAACAATTTACAAAACTTACTTTGCGTATTTGAAGTCTTTACCCAGGTAACGGGCAGAAGAGCCAAGAATCTCTTCAATACGGAGAAGTTGATTATATTTTGCAATTCTGTCGGTGCGGCTGGCCGAACCAGTTTTGATGAGACCGGTGTTCAGTGCAACTGCAAGGTCAGCGATGGTGGTATCTTCAGTTTCTCCTGAACGGTGACTCATAACGGCTGTGTATCCGTTGCGGTAAGCGAGGTTAACGGCGTCAATGGTTTCAGTAAGACTACCAATCTGATTTACTTTTACAAGAATCGAGTTGGCAACCCCCTTGTCAATACCCATTTGCAGGCGTTTTGAGTTGGTAACGAACAAATCATCGCCCACCAGCTGAATCTTTTTACCCATAACGTCGGTCATAAGTTTCCAGCCATCCCAGTCGTCTTCTGCCATTCCGTCCTCAATTGAGATGATGGGATATTTATCCACCCAGTTTTTCCAGTAATCAACCATCTGCGAAGGGGTTAATTTATCACCTGTTGATTTTTTAAGGTGATATACTTTTTCATCTTCAATCCAGTACTCTGATGAAGCAGGATCAAGAGCCATAAATACATCAACGCCTGGTTTGTAACCGGCTTTTTCGATAGCCTGCAGAATAACAGTTACTGCTTCTTCGTTTGATTTCAGATTCGGAGCAAAACCACCCTCATCTCCTACATTGGTAGAATAACCGGCATTTTTCAGAACCGATTTCAGATTGTGGAAAACTTCGGCACCCATTCTCAGCGCTTCAGCAAAATTTGAGGCACCAACCGGCATGATCATAAATTCCTGAAAATCGATGGCATTGTCAGCATGCGAACCGCCGTTGATAATATTCATCAAAGGAATGGGCAATGTATTGGCATTAACGCCACCAACATACCTGAAAAGATGCTGTCCGGATTCCTGAGCGGCTGCATTGGCAACGGCAAGAGAAACTCCGAGAATAGCATTTGCTCCGAGGTTACCCTTATTGGGAGTACCATCGAGTTCAATCATGCGGTTGTCAATTTCGTTCTGTTCCGATACGTAATAACCTTTCAGTTCTTCAGCAATAACTTTATTTACATTCTGAACTGCTTTAAGAACACTTTTACCCAGGTAAATATTTTTGTCGCCATCGCGAAGCTCAACAGCCTCGTGTATTCCTGTGGATGCTCCTGAAGGAACAGCAGCACGGCCAAGTATTCCGTTAGTTGTGTAAACATCAACCTCAATGGTTGGATTGCCGCGTGAGTCGAGAATCTGACGGGCGAAAATGTTTGCTATTGCACTCATTGTCTCAGTTTTAAATTAATATTTGAGTTAACTTAGGTTTCTTTTCAGGCAATGTATTTTTGCGTTTGCAAAGATACAAACAATAAAAATGAGGACAAAGTATGTTACTTTATCCTCATCACAAAATATCAGAAAAACATTACTCCTTGTTTTCGGTTTCTCCGGTTTCGGGAGCTGTTTCAACTGGTTTTTCAACTACAGTATCCACAGGCTTAGGAGCGGTAGTTTCAGCTTTAGCTTTGGTTGTACGACCCCTGCGGGTTGTTTTCACCTTAGGAGCAGCTTTGCTGGCAAGCATGTTTTCGTTGAAGTCCACCAACTCCATCATACACATTTCAGCATTATCTCCCAAACGGTTTCCGGTTTTGAGGATTCTGGTATATCCACCCTGACGGTCAGCAACCTTAACAGAAACTTCACGGAACAGCACGGTAACCGCTTCTTTATTCTGCAGGTAACTGAATACCATACGGCGTGAATGGGTAGTATCCTCTTTTGAACGGGTGATAAGCGGTTCAACATAACCCCTGAGCGCTTTTGCTTTTGCAAGGGTGGTGTTGATGCGTTTATGAAGGATAAGCGACGCAGCCATGTTTGAGAGCATAGCCTTGCGGTGGGAGCTTGTTCTTCCTAAGTGATTGACTTTCTTTCCGTGTCTCATTTCAGTTAATCCTTATCAAGTTTGTACTTTGCAATGTTCATTCCGAATTCAAGATTCTTTGACTTAACAAGCTCTTCGAGCTCAGTAAGCGATTTCTTTCCAAAATTGCGGAATTTTAATAAATCATTTTTGTTGTATGAAACGAGCTCTCCCAGGGTTTCCACATCGGCAGCCTTAAGGCAGTTGAGTGCGCGTACCGAGAGGTCCATATCAACAAGTTTGGTTTTAAGCAGTTGTCTGATATGAAGTGATGTTTCATCAAATTCTTCCGAAACAGCTTTTTCTTCAGTATCAATGGTGATTTTCTCGTCAGAGAAAAGCATAAAGTGGTGAATCAGGATCCTTGCAGATTCCTTAAGGGCATCTTTAGGATTGATTGATCCGTCGGTTACAATTTCAAGAATAAGTTTTTCGTAGTCGGTTTTTTGCTCAACGCGGAAATTCTCGATGGTATATTTTACGTTCTTGATAGGAGTATGGATAGAGTCAATGGCAATGGTTCCGATCGGTGCATTTGCCTGTTTGTTCTCTTCTGCCGGAACATATCCGCGTCCTTTATCAATGGTAAGTTCAATGATGAGCTTTACTGAAGGCTCCATATGACAAATCTCCACTTCAGGATTAAGCACCTGAAAAACAGATAAGTACTTATTTATGTCACCTGCCTGAAAAACTTCTTGTCCTGAGATTACCAGTCGTACTTTTTCGCTGGTTTCAGTTTCAAGCAACCTTTTGAACCTTATTTTCTTAAGATTAAGAACGATGTCGGTAACATCCTCAACAACACCTTTGATTGATGAGAACTCCATATCAACACCTTCAATCTTCACAGAAGTGATGGCATAGCCTTCGAGAGAAGACAACAAAATCCTTCTGAGTGCGTTGCCGATGGTAATACCGAATCCCGGTTCAAGAGGCCTGAATTCAAATATGCCTTTCGAATCATCAGCTTCGATCATTATAACCTTTTCAGGTTTTTGAAATGCTAATATTGCCATATACTCTTCCTCTTGTGAAATGAATAAAAAAATACAAAACCCTATTTAGAGTACAACTCTACGATAAGCTGCTCTTTGATATTCTCGGGAATATCTTCGCGGGTGGGCAATGTAGCAAATTTACCAGTCAGCATTGTGCTGTCCCACTCAAGCCAGGGGTAAGTATTACGTTTTGCGGCCAGGGCATTCTGAATCACTTCGAGTGATTTTGATTTTTCCCTTACTGAAACCACATCGCCTACTTTCAGCTCATATGATGGAACATTAACCACAGAACCATTAACCATAATGTGTCTGTGTGATACCAACTGACGGGCAGCACTACGTGAAGGAGCAATACCCAAACGGAAAACCACGTTGTCAAGTCTGGCTTCGATCAACTGAAGCAAAACTTCACCAGTGATACCTTTTTTGCGGCTGGCTTTATGGAAAACATTCTTGAACTGTTTCTCAAGAATACCATAAGTATATTTGGCTTTTTGCTTCTCCTGAAGCTGGGTGCCGTATTCTGAAAGTTTTTTACGCCTTTTCGAGTTGCCGTGCATTCCGGGAGCGTAGTTCTTTTTTTCGAAATACTTATCCGGACCGTAAATCGGATCCTTGAATTTGCGTGCAATTTTGGTTTTTGGACCTATGTACCTGGCCATAATTACTTGTTATTTTATTGTCAATTTGTTTTTCGACTTGCTTCCGGTTTAACAAAACCATCTTGCTGTTAAAAGCACCGGAAAACTATACCCTGCGCCTTTTGGGAGGGCGGCAACCATTGTGAGGAAGTGGAGTAACATCCATAATTTCAGTTACTTCGATACCCGCTGAGTGAATGGTACGGATAGCTGACTCCCTGCCTGAACCCGGGCCTTTTACAAATACCTTTACCTTACGGAGTCCCATATCGAATGCTGTTTTTGAGCATTCGGTAGCTGCCATCTGTGCAGCATAGGGAGTGTTTTTCTTCGATCCCCTGAATCCCATCTTACCTGCAGATGCCCAGCTGATTACCTGGCCAGAATTGTTGGTAAGCGAAATAATGATATTGTTGAACGAAGCAGTTACGTAAGCGCGGCCAATCGGGTCAACTTTTACGACTTTTTTCTTTGATGTTTTAGCAGTTTTTGCCATAACAATTTTTTTTCTGACAAATTTCTTTGGTTATTTAAGCAGCTATGCTGTTGTACCAGCTTTTAGCCTTTAGTTGCTTTCTTCTTGTTAGCAACAGTTTTCTTGCGGCCTTTACGTGTACGCGCATTGTTTTTGGTACTCTGTCCGCGAAGCGGAAGTCCCAAACGATGCCTTACCCCACGGTAACAGCCAATGTCCATCAAACGTTTAATGTTTGTCTGAACTTCTGAACGCAATGCACCCTCTACCTTAAACTGATCGTTTATTACAGTACGGATAGCATTCTGCTCATCATCATTCCAGTCCTGTACCTTTTTGTTAAGGTCAACACCGGCAGTTTGCAAAATCTTCTGAGCTGAACTGCGACCTATTCCGTAGATATAGGTCAGTCCGATCTCACCTCTTTTGTTCTTGGGTATGTCAATACCAGCAATACGTGCCATATATTGTTTTGTTGTTTGTTAAACTCGGTTATCCTTGTCTTTGCTTGAACTTAGGGTTCTTTTTGTTGATAATGTACAACCGACCCTTTCTTCTGACGATCTTACAGTCAGGTGTCCGCTTCTTGACAGATGCTCTTACTTTCATTTTACAAGATGGTTTGTTTATTTGTATCTGAAAATTATTCTTCCCTTGGTCAGGTCATAAGGCGACATTTCAAGCTTCACCTTATCACCCGGCAAAATTTTGATATAGTGCATCCTCATTTTGCCCGAAATGTGCGCAATGATGATATGACCATTCTCAAGCTCAACACGAAACATAGCATTGCCTAGTGATTCTATCACTGTTCCGTCCTGTTCTATCGAAATCTGTTTTGCCATTTAATTCAAAGTTTGTTTTTGTGACTCAAGTACTTTTTCAATTTCATCAAAAGATGAAAGAATTTCTGTTTTACCCTCTCTTATGGCAATTGCATGCTCATAATGTGCTGATGGCCTGCGGTCGGCTGTTCTTATTGTCCAGCCATCCCTCTCCTGTACAACTTGCCGCCGTCCAAGATTGATCATTGGCTCAATACAGATCACCAAACCAGGTTGAAGCATTGTTCCTGCTCCACGTTTCCCAAAATTGGGAACTTCAGGTTTTTCATGCAGATGCCTTCCAAGTCCGTGCCCAACCAGGTCTCTGACTACTGAGTATCCAAAACTTTCAACATAAGTTTGAATTTCATAGCCGATATCCCCGGTTCGTTTTCCGGGTTGTGCCGCCTTTATCCCAAGATAAAGTGACTCCTTTGTCCGATCCATGAGTAACCTTACTTCTTCAGTAACTTCACCTACTGCAAATGAGTAAGCAGAATCACCGTAAAAGCCATTTAGGATTACTCCACAATCAACCGATACAAGGTCGCCGTCCTTCAGCGCCTGTTTCCCCGGTATACCATGAACTACCACTTCATTCACCGAAATACAAAGGGTAGCAGGAAAACCGCCATAACCTTTAAATCCGGGAACTGCACCATGATCTCTGATAAAAGTTTCTGCAACTTTATCGAGCTCCTCAGTAGTAACTCCAGGTCTGATGTGCCGGGCAACTTCAGCAAGGGTTTTACCAACAAGTAAAGAACTTATTCGTATTAATTCAATCTCTTCGTCAGTCTTGTAATAGATCATCTATGTTCAAGTACTCTGGTCAGTAAGTTAAAAACTTCTAGCCCATGTTCACAGATGAACGGCCTTTGATACGGCCCGATTTTGTCAGACCGTCATAATGCCGCATTAACAGGTGGCTCTCAATTTGCTGAAGTGTGTCAAGAACAACCCCAACAAGAATAAGCAAAGAAGTACCACCATAGAATTGAGCAAACTGACCTGTAACTCCCATCATGGAAACAAGAGCAGGCATGATAGCTACAAATGCAAGGAACAGTGATCCGGGCAATGTAATTCGCGACATGATCTGGTCAATGAACTCAGCAGTTTTTTTACCGGGTTTTACTCCGGGAATAAAACCATTGTTCTTTTTCATATCCTCAGCCATTTGGTTGGGATTGATAGTAATGGCGGTATAGAAATAGGTGAATGCAACAATCATGATCGCAAACACAAAGTTATACCAGAAACCATTCATATTTGAGAATGCAGCCATAAAACCTGACAGACTTTCTGATTCGGCAAATCCGGCAAGGGTGATAGGCAGGAACATAATTGCCTGGGCAAAGATGATAGGCATAACACCGGCAGCATTTACTTTCAGCGGGATATATTGCCGAACGCCACCGTACTGTTTATTACCAACAATGCGTTTGGCATATTGAACAGGAATTCGGCGGGTTCCCTGAACGAGCAGAATACTGATAAGGATAACTCCGACAAGTACAGCAAGTTCAACAATAAATATCACAAGTCCGCCACCTTTTTGCTCCATTCTTGAAACCAGTTCTCCGAATAATGCAAAAGGCAGTCGTGCGATAATACCGATCATAATAATCAGTGAAATTCCGTTTCCAATACCTTTATCAGTAATACGCTCACCCAGCCACATAACAAACAGAGTACCTGCAATAAGTATGATTACTGAAGAAATCCAGAAGAATGTTGCAGGTGAAGTAACAGCAGGATCAAAAGGAGTAATGGCTTCAGGAGGTAATTGCGAAATAAGATTTGCAATATATCCCGGGGCCTGAAATCCGGTAATCACAACTGTAAGATACCTGGTAATCTGATTGATTTTTTTACGTCCACTTTCACCTTCTTTCTGCAGTTTCTGGAAATATGGGATGGCCATACCCAACAACTGTATAACGATAGAAGCAGAAATATAAGGCATAATTCCCAATGCAAAAATACTTGCATTAGAAAAAGCACCTCCTGAGAACATATTGAGCAAACCAAGCAATCCACTGCTGGTTTGGTTCTGCAGATTGGCCAGTTGATTAGGATCAACTCCCGGAAGAACAACATAAGAACCGAGGCGATAGAGCAAAATTATACCAATAGTATAACCAATGCGCTTCCGCAATTCCTCAATTTTATAGATGTTCTTTAAAGTCTGAATGAAACGTTTCATCTACAAGTTAGATTTTGATAGCCTGACCACCTTTTGATTCAATAGCTTTAATAGCAGAAGCTGAGAAAGCATTAGCCCTTACTTCAACTTTTGCGGTCAATTCTCCGCGACCCAGGATTTTAACCTTATCGTTTTTGGAAACATATCCATTTTCGATAAGAAGATCCATATCAACAACTTCCACATTGCGGGTTGCTGCCAGGTGCTGAATGATATCAATATTAATACTGCGGTATTCAACACGGTTAATATTGCGGAAACCGTATTTGGGAACGCGTCTGTAAAGAGGCATCTGACCACCTTCAAAACCTATTTTCTGGCTGTATCCTGACCTTGATTTGGCTCCTTTATGTCCGCGGGTAGAAGTACCTCCGCGACCAGAACCCTGTCCGCGTCCAATCCTTTTCCTACTCTTAACAGAGCCTTCAGCCGGTTTGAGACTACTTAAATCCATAATATCTTAACTGTTTGAGTTGTGTGCACTAGATTTCTTCAACTTTCACGAGGTGGTTCAATTTTGCGATCATCCCTTCAATCTGGGGAGTTGCAACCACTTCAATGGGTCTGTTCATTCCCTTAATACCTAAGGCTTTCAGGGTGCGTTTCTGACGCTCGGGCTGCTTAATGCCGCTCTTTATCTGGGTAACTTTCAACTTTTTCATAGCAGTGAATCATTAACCATTAAACACTTTGTTCAGATCAACACCACGTAACTGAGCTACGGTATATGCATCACGCATTTTGACCAGTGCATCAATGGTAGCTTTAACTACACTATGTGGGTTTGATGATCCTTTTGACTTGGCAAGAACGTCTTTTACACCAACGCTTTCCAAAACTGCGCGCATAGCACCACCAGCGATAACACCGGTACCGGCAGATGCAGGTTTCAGAAATACGAGAGCTCCTCCGTATTTTCCAAGTTGTTCGTGAGGTATAGTACCTTTCTGAACCGGAACTTTCACCAGATTCTTTTTGGCATCGTCAACGCCTTTGGCGATGGCTGCGGTTACCTCCTTGGCTTTACCCAATCCGTAACCTACAACACCATTTTCATTTCCAACCACAACAATGGCTGAGAAACTGAAAGTACGACCTCCCTTGGTTACTTTGGTAACCCTTTGGATACTTACCAGCCTGTCTTTAAACTCGATTTCGCTGGACTTCACCCTTTTTATGTTTGCGTTTGTCATATCCATTAGAATTTAAGGCCTCCTTCCCTTGCTGCTTCTGCCAGAGATTTAACCCTGCCATGATAAAGGTAACCGTTGCGGTCGAAAACTACTCTTTCTATTCCGGCTGCCTTTGCGCGCTCGGCAATAAGTTTACCTACTACTTTTGCCTGCTCGATTTTTGCCATAGGAGTTTCTCCTGCTTCAGGCATACGCGATGAGGCTGAAACAAGCGTCTTGCCTTCAAGATCATTAATGATCTGAGCATATATCTGTTTGTTGCTTCTGAATACGGTCAACCTTGGCTGCTCTGCAGTACCCGAAATCAGTTTCCGGATTCTGAGTTTAATCCTGTGCCTTCTGTATTCTTTTCTGTTTTTGATAGCCATCCTTATCTGAGGAATTTTTTCCCGGTTTAGCCGGAAAGGTTATTTTTACGTTTTTTTACTTATCAGATGCAGACTTTCCTGCTTTCTTCTTAACAATTTCACCCATAAACCTGATACCTTTACCTTTGTAAGGCTCGGGTTTACGCATCGAACGGATTTTTGCAGCTACCTGTCCGATAAGCTGACGATCGTGCGATTTGAGTGTTATGGTAGGATTCTTTCCCCTTTCAGTTAAGGTTTCAACAGTTACTTCATTCGGCATTTCAAAGAAAATGCTGTGAGAGTAACCCAACGCCAGTTCAAGAACATTATTCACTGCAGTAGCTTTATAACCTACTCCAACGAGCTCCTGAACAATGGTAAAACCTTCAGAAACACCTTTTACCATATTGGCAATAAGGGTGCGGTAAAGTCCATGCTTTGCTCTGGCTTCCTGTGTGTCATCAATGCGGCCAACAAGTATCTGATTGCCTTCAACTTTTACAGTGGTAACAGCTGCTACCTGCTGAGTGAGTTTTCCAAGTTTACCTTCTACAGTAACCAGGTTGTCGTCCGACACGGTAATTTTAACACCTGCGGGGAGCGCAATTGGCATTTTTCCAATTCTTGACATTATGAATCTCCTCTCAATTAGCTAATGTAACACAAAACTTCACCGCCAATCTTAAGGGTTCTTGCTTCCTTGTCGGTCATTAAACCCTTGTTGGTTGACAATATAGCAATCCCCAGGCCATTGAGCACTCTGGGCAGCTCATCTGCCGAAACATAACGACGTAAGCCGGGTTTGCTGATTCTCTCGAGTTTGGAGATTGCCGAAACTTTCGAAATCGGGTGATATTTCAACGCGATTTTAATGATTCCGGGGATACTCTCATCTTCGAATTTGTAGTTCAGTATGTAACCCTTTTCGAAAAGGATCTTGGTAATTTCCTTCTTCATGTTTGACGTAGGAATTTCCACGATCCGGTGGTTGGCCATCACGGCGTTCCTGACACGGGTTAGATAATCTGCAATAGGATCTGTTACCATTTTATCCTTGAGTATTTCGTTTTTTCACTTGTTTTAACTACCAGCTGGCTTTCTTCACGCCCGGGATCAGGCCGTCGAGGGCCATGAAGCGGAAATTGATACGCGAGATTCCAAACTGACGCATGTAACCTTTGGGGCGTCCGGTTAATTTGCAACGATTGTGCAAACGAACTGGTGATGCATTCTTTGGCAACTTCTGAAGTCCGATATAATCTCCGGCTTCTTTGAGTTCTGCGCGTTTGGCCGCATACTTTGCAACAAGGCGCTCTCTTTTGCGCTCTCTTGCTTTCATTGATTCCTTTGCCATATTGTTATTTCTGATTTTTGAATGGTAAACCAAATTCTTTTAAAAGTGCAAGACACTCATTGTCATTGCGGGCAGTGGTTACAAAGGTAATATCCATACCATTGATTTTTGTAACCTTGTCGATCAGAATCTCAGGGAAAATGATCTGTTCTGTAACTCCAAGAGTGTAGTTGCCACGACCATCAAAACCTTTTTCGTTGATTCCACGGAAGTCTCTGATACGAGGAATAGCTACAGAAACCAAACGATCAAGAAATTCATACATACGATCACCGCGAAGGGTTACTCTTACTCCGATGGGCATACCCTTACGAAGCTTGAAGTTCGAAATGTCTTTCTTTGATTTGGTTGCAACGGCTTTCTGTCCTGAAAGAGCAGACAATTCGTTTACACCGGCTTCAATAAGCTTTTTATCGGCAATTGCAGTTCCTAATCCCTGATTTATGCTTATTTTAAGCAAGCGGGGAACCTGCATTACAGTTTTATACTGAAACTTTTCAGTAAGGGCGGGAACAATCTCAGCCCTGTATTTATCTCTTAGGCGTGGTGAATATTTCATTACTTAATTACCTCCCCCGACTTTTTAGAATAACGAACAGACTTATTGGTTTTGGCATCAAGCTTACGACCAACACGGGTAGGTTTTCCGGTATTGTCAACAACCATAAGGTTTGACACATGGATACCTGCCTCTTTTTTCTCAATACCACCCTGTGCATTTTTTGCATTGGGCTTGGTATGTTTGGATATCAGGTTTACTCCTTCAACGATGGCTTTTTGTTTGTCAACAATAACCTCAAGGACTTTACCCTGCTTACCTTTTGAGTCACCGGCTATCACCTTCACGGTATCGCCTTTTTTTATACTAAGTTTTGTGCTCATATTGCCTGACACTTTATAGCACCTCAGGTGCCAATGAAACAATTTTCATGTATTGCTTTTCACGAAGTTCCCTGGCAACGGGGCCGAAGATACGTGTGCCGCTCATTTCACCGGCATTATTCAGCAATACAACAGCGTTGTCGTCAAACCGGATGTATGATCCATCGGGGCGACGTATTTCTTTTTTTGTGCGAACTACCACAGCTTTGGCTACTGTACCTTTTTTAATGTTTCCTGAAGGAAGAGCACTTTTAACGGTAACAACAATTTTATCGCCAATTGAGGCATAGCGCTTACGGGTACCACCCAGCACACGGATGCAAAGAACTTCTTTTGCACCGCTGTTATCGGCTACTGCAAGTCTTGATTCCTGTTGTATCATAATTTACTTGGCCTTTTCAATGATTTCGACTAATCTCCAGCACTTGTTCTTGCTCAGCGGACGAGTTTCGGCTATGCGAACGGTATCACCAATACCACATTCGTTGTTCTCGTCATGGGCAGCAAATTTGGAAGTTTTCTTCACAAACTTACCGTATTTGGGGTGCTTTTCGCGGCGCTCAACCTGAACGACGATTGATTTCTGCATTTTGTTGCTTACAACAACCCCAATTCGTTCTTTTCTCAGATTTCTGGTTTCCATTTCCATTGCTTTTCCGGTTATTTGTTGTTAACGGTAGCCTTACCCTGAGCCGCAGGGGCTTCACTCATCTGGCGTTTACGCAGTTCTGTGAGCATGCGGGCGATGGTTCTGCGGTAACTCTTGATTTTATTGGGGTTCTCGAGAGGGGAAACAGCATGATTCAGCTTCAGCTTTACCAGTTGTTTGCGCTCTTCCTCGAGCCTTTCAATGATTTCGGCTGTTGAAAGCTCTCTAATGACTTCTTGTTTCATCTTGCGTTATATTGATTCTTCAACGTAATCTCTTCTTACCACAAACTTGGTGGCTACCGGCAGTTTCTGTGCGCCCAGGCGAAGTGCTTCTTTTGCTACTTCTACCGGAACTCCTTCTGCTTCAAAAAGTAAACGACCCGGACTGATGCGAGCTACAAAGTACTCGGGAGCTCCTTTACCTTTACCCATACGAACTTCGGCTGGCTTTTTGGTTACCGGTTTGTCGGGGAATATGCGGATCCATATTTGTCCTTCACGTTTCATGTAACGGCTGATGGCCTGACGGGCGGCTTCAATTTGCCGGCCTGTGATCCATGCTTCTTCCAGGGTTTTGATACCGAAGGATCCGAATGAAAGCTCAGCACCACGTTTGGTGTTGCCCTTCATTTTGCCCTTCTGCATTTTCCTGAACTTGGTTTTCTTTGGCTGTAACATTATTATCGGGTATTGAACGTGTTTTCTAACTCGTTAATTGTCAATTATTTTTTGGTGCGGTTACGGTTTCCTCTCGGAGGCCTTCCACCACCCGGACGCTGAGGCATAGCCTTTTCGCGTGTGTTGCCGGCAGCTACAGTTTCTGCTGAAGGGGTCAGGTCAACTTTACCAAAAACTTCACCTTTGCAAATCCATACCTTTATACCAATACGGCCATAAGTGGTATGTGCTTCTGCAATTGCATAATCAATATCAGCACGAAGGGTGTGCAAAGGAGTACGGCCTTCTTTGATCATTTCGCGGCGGGCCATCTCGGCTCCGGCCAAACGACCAGAAATTAAAACCTTTATTCCTTCAGCTCCAATGCGCATGGTTGAAGCAATCGCAGTTTTTATCGCCCTGCGGTAAGAAATCCTGCCTTCAATCTGGCGGGCAATCGCATTGGCAACTATTACTGCATCCATCTCAGGACGTTTGATTTCTGAAATGTTGATCTGAATCTCCTTCTTGGTGATTTTTTTCAACTCTTCTTTCAGTTTGTCAACTTCCTGTCCACCTTTTCCGATAATGATTCCCGGACGGGCTGTATGTATAGTTACTGTAACCAGTTTAAGGGTACGTTCGATAACGATCTTTGAAACGCCGGCTTTTGATAAACGAGCATTCAGATATTTGCGGATCTGGTCGTCCTCAACAAGTTTGTTTTCAAAACGTCTGCCACCATACCAATTGGAATCCCAACCTCTGATGATGCCTAACCTGTTACCTATTGGATTTGTCTTTTGTCCCATTCAACAAATGATTATTTGGTTGTTAAAGCCTGCTTCGCAGTTATTCTTTAGTTTCTGTTATCCTGTTATCAATCAGCAACGTAACATGGTTTGAACGTTTGCGGATCCGGTGTGCACGTCCCTGAGGAGCAGTGCGGATACGTTTTAATTGACGGCCACCATCAACGCCTACTTCTTTAACATAGAGGCTGGTGTCTTCCATTCGTACTCCTTCGTTTTTTGCCTGCCAGTTGGCAAGAGCTGAAAGAAGAAGTTTGTGAAGTCTGCCACTTGCATCCTGAGGTGAATGTTTCAGCACATTTAATGCCTGTTCTACTTTCATACCACGGATTAAGTCGGCCATAAGGCGCATCTTCCTGGGAGAAGTCGGGCAGTTCCTGAGCGTTGCAAACGACATGCTCTTCTTTGCTTCCTTGATCTGCTCAGCTCTGTTATGTTTTCGTGATCCCATTGTTTGTTCCTTCTTTATTTTTTACCTTTATCTTTACTTCCGGCGTGGCCTCTGAAAATACGGGTAGGTGCAAACTCACCGAGTTTATGTCCAACCATGTTTTCGGTTACGTAAACCGGAATAAACTTGTTTCCGTTGTGAACAGCGATAGTCTGTCCAACAAAGTCGGGAGATATCATTGAAGCACGCGACCAGGTTTTGATAACAACCTTTTTGTTGCTGCTGACGGCATCCAGTACTTTTTTCTCTAGCTTGTACTCGATATAAGGACCTTTTTTAAGCGAACGGCTCATTTTTAATGCTGTTTAAGGGTCAATTACTTCTTCCTTCTTTCGATGATGTATTTACCCGAAGCTTTTTTCGGATAACGGGTCTTGTAGCCCTTGGCAGGAATACCCTTGCGTGATCTCGGGTGACCTCCGCTGGCGCGACCTTCACCTCCACCCATCGGGTGATCAACAGGGTTCATTACAACTGCACGGGTGCGGGGCCTGCGTCCTAACCAACGGCTGCGACCGGCTTTACCCGATACTTCAAGGTTGTGCTCAGTGTTTGATACAACTCCGATGGTTGCTTTGCAAGTTTGCAAAATCATGCGGGTTTCACCTGAAGGAAGTTTAATAATGGCAAATTTACCATCACGTGACATCAATTGGGCTGAAGAACCAGCACTGCGGGCCATCTTGGCTCCTTGTCCGGGGCGAAGCTCAATGTTGTGGATTACTGTACCGAAAGGAATCTCACTCAAATAAAGAGTATTTCCGATTTCAGGCTGAGCACCTTTACCACTGATTACTTCCTGTCCTACTTTAAGTCCGTTGGGAGCTACGATATAGCGTTTCTCTCCGTCAGCATAGTAAAGAAGAGCTATACGAGCCGTGCGGTTCGGATCATACTCTATAGTCTTTACTGTTGCAGGAATATTTTCTTTCTCCCTTTTGAAATCAATCAAACGGTATTTCTGTTTGTGGCCGCCACCAATAGACCTTACAGTCATTTTACCAGTGTTGTTGCGTCCTCCAGAACTTTTCCTGGACTGCAGCAGGCTCTTTTCGGGGCTCAGTGCAGTTATGTCATCCAGCGCGCTCACAACTTTGAAGCGCTGACTTGATGTGGTCGGTTTGAATTTTTTTAAAGCCATTATCTTTAAATATTGCTATAAAAATCAATTGTTTCACCAGCGGCTAATGTTACAATAGCCTTTTTGAATGAATTTGCCCTTCCTTTAACCATGCCGGTTTTGGTAAACCTCGACTTGTTCTTTCCGGAGTAATTCATTGTGTTCACTTCGGTAACTTCCACACTGTAAATTTCTTCCACAGCTTTCTTGATCTGAAGTTTATTGGCATCCTTGCGGACGATAAACCCATAGCGTTGAAGCTTTTCGCCTAAGGCGGTCATCTTTTCCGTAACTACCGGCTTTATTATGATACCCATTGTGTTTCTTGTTAATGGTTCTTAATCTCAGCGCTTCCAGCGTGATTGTTAATTCGCAAAAGTTTTCTCAATTTCGGAAACTGAACTCTCGAGAATGATCAGATTGTTCGCCCTAAGAATTTCATAAGTGTTTAAATCACAAGCTCTTATGACTTTGGCGCGCTTCAGATTTCGGGAGGACAAATATAGGGCTTTATTGCTTTCGCTCAACACCATAAGTGTCTTTTTTTCTGAAAGTTGCAGATTATTCAATAATTCTGCGAACAATTTGGTCTTGGGAGCCTCAAAATTCAGGTCTTCAATAACCATGATGTTATTTTCCTTGGCTTTGTATGTCAGTGCTGACATACGTGCCAATTCCTTGAGTTTTTTGTTCAGTTTGAAACTGTAATCGCGGGGCTGTGGGCCGAAAACTCTGGCTCCACCACGCATAAGCGGCGATTTAATACTTCCTGCACGGGCTCCACCGGTACCTTTTTGCCTTTTCAGCTTGCGTGTACTTCCGGATACTGTACTTTTCTCTTTTGAACTGTGAGTTCCCTGACGCTGATTTGCAAGATATTGTTTGGTATCCAGGTAAATCGCGTGGTCGTTGGGGTCGATTCCGAAGATCGAATCATTCAGGGTTACTGTCCTGTTGGTCTTTTCCCCTTTGAGGTTATAAATTGTTAGCTCCATCTTTCAAGAATTACATATGATCCGTTGGGCCCGGGAACCGAACCTTTAACTAGCAAAAGATTTTTCTCCTTCACGATCTTAACAATCTGAAGATTGATGGTTTTCACCCGGTGATTACCGGTTTGTCCTGCCATACGCAGTCCTTTGAAAACCCTTGAAGGCCATGATGACGCTCCAACCGAACCAGGTGCTCTGAGCCTGTTGTGCTGTCCGTGGGTTGCTCCACCAACACCACTGAATCCATGACGGCGAATAACACCCTGGAAACCTTTTCCTTTAGATGTTCCTACTACATCAATAAATTCGCCTTCCTGGAAAACATCAACCAATACCTCATCGCCGAATGCTTTGCGGTGTCCTTCTTCAAAACGGGTAAACTCAACAAGCTTACGTTTTGGAGTAATTCCGGCTTTTGCAAAGTGTCCAAGTTCGGCCTTGGTGGTATGTTTTTCTTTCTTATCGTCAAAGGCAAGCTGAATGGCATCATAACCATCAACTTCTTTGGTCTTGATCTGAGTGACATAGCATGGGCCTGCTTCAATTACTGTACAGGCAATGTTCTTGCCATTGGCATCGAACAAGCTGGTCATCCCGACTTTTTTTCCTATAATTCCTGACATTGCAGTATCAAGTTTATTTAATGATTTCTTTTTTGTGAAGTTTCGAAACTCTTACAGGTTTCTTCAGTTACACCTTGATTTCAACTTCAACACCACTTGGCAATTCAAGCTTCATCAGCGCATCAATGGTTTTGCTGGTGGTACTGTAGATATCAAGCAAGCGTTTGTATGAACTGAGTTCAAACTGCTCTCTCGATTTCTTATTGACAAAGGTTGACCTCAACACGGTGAATATTTTTTTGTTGGTGGGTAAGGGAATAGGCCCGTTAACCACTGCACCGGTAGATTTCACGGTCTTAACGATCTTTTCAGCTGATTTGTCAACCAGATTGTGATCGTACGATTTCAGTTTAATTCTGATCCTTTGGCTCACGTTAATTGGGTTTATTAATGTAAATTCTTGGTTTATTTAACAAGATAACCTTTCAGTTTGTAAATAACCTCATCGGTTAATGTTGCAGGCAACTCAGCATAGTGTGAAAACTCCATACTTGAATTTCCGCGTCCTGAAGTAATGGTACGCAAACTGGTTACATATCCAAACATCTCAGCAAGGGGAACATGGGCTTTCACAACCTGATAACGATTGCGGGTTTCGATTCCCTCAACACTCGCACGGCGCTTATTCAGATCGCTGGTAATATCTCCAACATATTCATCGGGCACATTTACTTCCAGGCGCATTACAGGCTCAAGAAGTACATTGCGTCCTTTGCGGGCTGCTTCTTTAAAAGCAACTTTAGCACAGATTTCAAAAGCAAGTGAATCAGAATCAACGTTGTGATATGATCCATCAAGCAATTTAACTTTCAGGCTCTCGAGAGAAAATCCTGCAAGAACGCCATTCTGCATAGCTGTTCTGAATCCTTTCTCAATAGCCGGAATATACTCTTTCGGAATATTGCCGCCTTTGATCTCATTGATAAACTGAAGCCCTCTGAAACCTTCTTCAGCAGGCCCGATTTCAAACATGATATCAGCAAAACGGCCTTTTCCTCCGGTTTGTTTTTTGTAAACTTCGCGATGAGCAACAACACTGGCCAATGCCTCTTTGTACGCTACCTGAGGGTTACCTTTGTTGATTTCAATCTTAAATTCCCTTCTCAGGCGGTCGGCAATGATTTCAAGATGAAGTTCTCCCATGCCACTTATGATGGTCTGACCAGTTTCCTCATCAACCCTTACGCTGAATGTAGGATCTTCTTCAGCAAGTTTGTTGAGAGCGAGATCAAGCTTATCTACATCATCCTGTGTTTTGGGTTCAACCGCAATGCTGATTACCGGTTCCGGGAAGGTGATGGTCTCAAGTAAAATAGGATGCTTCTCATCGCAGAGACTGTCACCGGTTCTGATTTCCTTAAAACCAACCAAAGCAACTATATCACCAGCTTCAACCTGCTGAAGAGGATTTTGCTTATTGGCATGCATCTGCATAATGCGGGCAATGCGCTCTTTTTTACCAGTTGAAGTGTTCAAAACATAACTTCCGGCAACAAGAGTACCAGAATAAACCTTCACAAAAGCCAAACGACCAACAAATGGATCGGTGGCAATCTTAAAAGCCAGTGCTGAGAAAGGTTCAGATGCATCAGCATTCCGAACTTCTTCAGCTTCGGTCTTAGGATTTATTCCTTTTACAGATTCAATATCAGCAGGGCTTGGCAAATAAGAAACAATGGCATCGAGCAGCGGCTGAACACCTTTGTTCCTGAAAGAAGCACCGCAGAGTACCGGAGTAATTCTGTGCTCGAGGGTTGCCTTGCGGATAATGCCTCTCATTTCATCCGGAGTAATGGAATTGTGATCAGCAAGAAACTTTTCAAAAAGAGTTTCATCTTCCTCAGCTACTCCTTCGATCAGTTTGAGGCGGTATTCCTCAACCAATTCCTTAAGCTCTTCAGGAACTTCAGTAACAGTATAAGCACTACCTGTAGCATCAGTATCCCAGATTAAAGCTGTATTTGTAACCAGATCAACAACACCTGAGAACTCTTCTTCTTCACCTATGGGAATTTGCAGAGGAATCGGGTTTGCGCCAAGTTTTTCTTTCATCTGGTTAATGACACCAAAAAAATCAGCACCAGATCTGTCCATCTTATTGACAAAACTGATGCGTGGCAATACATATTTATCGGCTTGTTTCCAGACTGTTTCGCTCTGAGGTTCAACACCACCCACAGCGCAGAAAATGGCAACAGCACCATCAAGTACCCTGAGTGAGCGTTCTACTTCTACTGTAAAATCAACATGTCCCGGGGTATCAATAATATTGATTTTGTGGTTTTCGCCACGGCAATCCCAGTAAACAGTAGTAGCAGCAGAAGTGATGGTAATGCCGCGTTCCTGTTCCTGGATCATCCAGTCCATGGTGGCAGTACCTTCGTGTACCTCTCCGAGTTTATAACTTATACCGGTATAGTACAAAATACGCTCAGTCGTCGTGGTTTTACCCGCGTCGATGTGCGCCATAATGCCGATGTTGCGTGTATGTGACAATTTGCCCGACATCAGTTTTTGTACTTTACTTAGGTTTGTTTATTTGAGTTAAATCTTAGAAGCGGAAATGTGAGAACGCCTTGTTGGCATCGGCCATACGGTGGGTATCCTCTTTTTTCTTAAAAGCAGCACCTTCTTCTTTATAGGCAGCCAGTATTTCGCCGGCGAGTTTTGCGCTCATGGTTTTTTCATGACGTTTACGGGCGAAAAGAATGAGATTCTTCATACCGATAGAGCTTTTGCGGCTCGGACGGATTTCTGAAGGAATCTGGAAAGTAGCTCCACCTATACGGCGGCTGCGTACTTCAACATTAGGTGTAACATTATTGAGAGCCTTCTTCCATACTTCAAGTCCATCTTCGCTGGTCTTTTCGGTAACGGTTTCAATGGCTTCATAAAATATCTGGAATGCCAGGTTTTTCTTCCCGGTGTACATCAGGTTATTGACGAATTTAGTCACGAGTACATCATTGAACTTCGGGTCAGGAAGAATGATTCTCTTTTTTGGTTTTGATTTCCTCATTGCTTTAAACTTTGACTGTTACCTGTAGCGGGAATTATTTTTTGCCTTTTCCTTTTGCGGGTGCTGCAGCAACTTTACCACCTTTAGGACGCTTGGTTCCGTATTTTGATCTGCGCTGGTTCCTGCCGTCAACTCCGGATGTATCAAGTGCACCACGAATAATGTGATACCTTACACCGGGAAGATCCTTCACCCTGCCACCGCGAATCATTACGATGGAGTGCTCCTGAAGGTTGTGGCCTTCACCCGGAATATAAGCATTCACCTCTTTACCATTGGTAAGTCTGACCCTGGCAACTTTACGCATAGCTGAATTGGGTTTCTTTGGAGTGGTGGTATAAACCCTCACACAAACACCCCTTCGCTGCGGGCAAGAATCCAGAGCAGGTGATTTGCTCTTGTCGGTTAACTTGTTACGTCCTTTACGAACCAATTGCGAAATTGTAGGCATATCAGTACTTTTAATTTAATTTTTTGTTTCTCTGCACCCCTATTTTTTGGGGACTGCAAAAGTACACCTTAATTTTGTATTTACAATAGGCTGAACAAAAATAATTTACGAAACTTACCAACACCTCTTTCGGGTAGCATCAGATCAAATTCGTAAACTCTTCGTTGCCGA
This sequence comes from Lentimicrobium sp., assembly GCA_024709105.1. Taxonomy (GTDB): domain Bacteria; phylum Bacteroidota; class Bacteroidia; order Bacteroidales; family Lentimicrobiaceae; genus Lentimicrobium. Next base: position 22,100 of record JANJXJ010000116.1, read on the forward strand.
AAAATTCAATTCTGAAAAATAAAGGGAAATCGTAAGGAGAGACAAACCAGCCTTTTTGAAGGCCAGAAAGACTAATCAATGCTTGTTTCCGTTGTCGGGAGGCTTACATCCCTGCATTGATTGAAACCTATATTGTCTTACTTTATCAGGTTTCCCGGATCGCTAAATCTCAGAAAAATTTTGCATTTCAACAGGTTAGTTCAGAAACCTTCCTTTCAAATGCGGCTGCAAAAGTACAAATATTTTTATTCCAATCAACTTTTTTCTCATTTTTTTTCAAGAAAATTTCAACTGTGTCGAATAAGTACCCTATCACCTTTATTTTCTTGAACTTACAATAATTAACTTTAGGTTGCAAAACATTTCCTTCAGAAATTTTCATTGCAGTTAACCTGCCATTCAACCGCATGAAAACAGTTTTTAAGAAACTTATGGCTTAATTGTAATATTATTTTAATAATTCTTAAACGCAACTTACAATTCAAATGTACGCTTTTCGATTGTTTTATTGTTTATTAATTTAACATTCAACCACTTAACTAGTACAATATCTCTCCCTAAAAAAATAAAAAAAACGATAGTAAATATTTTTTTATTCTAAAATGAGTCATATCTTTGACCCTATATTTCCACCAATTGTTCTCTAAGCTTATTTTACCAATAATTAACAGCATATGAATAAAGCAGTACAGATTGTTTTAAAAGGAAAACTTTACAGATCAGGATTCAGGTTCTATATTCTGCAAAAGGCGGTTGAACTCAAAATCATGGGTTTCGTTAAATATCAGGACAACAAAGACATTGTTGTTCATGCAGAAGGGGCTCAACATCAATTGAAAGAGTTTACCGAATGGTGTACAAAAGGTACATTGAGTTGTAAAGTTGCAAGCAGTGAAATCAATGAGGCTCTCGTACAAAATTACACTTCATTCGATATACAGAAATAACAGCTTGATTTGGTTTTTAAAAAATACGTGCAAAGAAGCAGTCTCTTTGGCTTTTGTCAGTGTGCCTGAACAAGCTCTAATGAGTGTCTTTTTTGCCTAGAACAAGCCTGTATGTTTGAGTCCACGTCTTATAGCCTCATAACCTGAGCTAATCGCAGCAAACAATTTACCGGGTAACATCATTTCAATTTCACCAGGCTCGTTTGGCAAATCCTGTTCAAATTGAACAGGCCTTGCAACCTGTTTCGCAGCGTTGGGGATGTAACTTTCCGGATCATGTACAAGAGTAAAGCCAGTGCAATTAAGTTCAATCGAATCGAAAAAATTGCAGATTAAATCATTTTCAACTGTAAAAGCTGAAATGAAATCGGCAAATAACCTTACACTTCTTTCATTGCCTTCGATATGTATAAAAAGAGCTGATGAATCAGGTGTATAATTCAAATAACCCGACAAGCCCAGTTCCAATGCTTTATTCAAGGCCAAATGCCTTAATCCTTTCTTCCCGGGATATCCGTCAACCTTAAAGTTGAGGGCTTTCAATGACGTAAATTTGCTCATCGGGTTTAAAAAAATCAGTACTCAAAACTATTCAACAGTGAACTGATGTTCTTACTTGAATACATGTATCCTGTTAAAAAGTTTTTTGGATTAAAAACCAATCCTGAATTTAAATTTTGAAAAAAAATGTACCGGACTGCTTAATAAAACAAGTAAAGGGTGGAAGTAAAAATTAGTGTGCACCAGAATTTTTCAGGACTGCAAAGATACAGTTAAAAAGTCATATTACAACACTTAATATTATTTAAGTAAAAAAATAACAATCTCTTAACAAATCGAATCATTTATTGAATTCATCTGCGAGCTATATATCTAATATTCAATCGCATACGAACTCTCTAACTTATCTTCCCCCAGTCAAATTCTTTATTGGATAAATGCCTGACCAGGGGTGCGTTTTCTGGTTTTTGAAGTCCGGGGTCATCTTCAAGTGTCCTGAATGCAAATTCCCGGGCCAATTTCAACAATTTTTCATCTTTTACCAGATTGGCAAGTTTCAGACCTACCAGTCCGCTTTGCTGAGTGCCCTGAATGTCGCCGGGCCCGCGCAGGTGAAGGTCAACTTCAGCAATGTCAAAACCATCGGTTGTTCTTACCATAGTTTCCAGCCGCTTTTTCCCTTCGGTGGTTAGTTTATAACTGCTCATCAGTATGCAGAATGACTGATCGGCACCCCGGCCTACCCTGCCCCTTAACTGATGCAGCTGCGACAACCCAAAACGTTCGGCATTCTCTATTATCATAACAGAGGCATTGGGAACATCAACGCCAACCTCAATAACTGTGGTAGCCACCATGATCTGCGTTTTCCTTTCCAGAAAACGTTTCATCTCACTTTCCTTATCTGCAGCTTTCAACTGGCCATGAACAATGCTCACATGGTATTGCGGAAGCGGGAAATGCCTTGTAATATTATCAATCCCTTCACTCAGCGCCTGAAGTTCCAGTTTGTCAGATTCATTAATCAAAGGATAAACAATGTAAATCTGCCTCCCCTGTTCAATCTGCGAACGCATAAATTGTATGACTTTCAGCCGGTCTTTCTCAAAGAAATGATAAGTCTTGATGGGTTTGCGGCCAGGTGGCAACTCATCTATAACTGACACCTCCAGGTCGCCATAGAGGGTCATGGCCAATGTTCTGGGAATGGGTGTTGCCGTCATAACCAAAATATGAGGCGGGACGAGGCTTTTCTCCCATAGCCGGGCTCGTTGAGCTACTCCGAAACGGTGCTGTTCGTCAATTACTACAAGCCCGAGGTTCCGGAACTGTACACTTTCCTCAATAAGTGCATGAGTTCCGATTAATATCTGCATCTTGCCTTCAGAAAGCGACTGGTGAAGAACGCTTCTTTCGGCCTTACGGGTTGATCCTGTGAGCAGCGCAACCTCAATATTCAATCCTGCGAGCATCTTTGAAATGGTTTTATAATGCTGGGCTGCCAGAATTTCTGTCGGTGCCATTAAACAAGCCTGACAGTCATTGTCAATCGCGATGAGCATTGACATTAAAGCCACCAGCGTTTTCCCGCTGCCAACATCACCCTGCAGCAAACGATTCATCTGTTTACCACTTCCCATATCTGCCCTGATTTCTTTAACTACCCGTTTCTGTGCATTGGTTAATTCAAAAGGAAGATTGTTCTTGTAAAAATTATTGAAATTCTCGCCAATTCGCGAGAATACCCTGCTTTTTACTTTTTCTGTCCTGATGAATTTTAATCGAATAATCTGCAGCTGTATAAAAAACAGTTCATCAAATTTTAGCCGCTGCTGAGCCTTTTCAAGCAAAACAGCATTAGCTGGAAAGTGAATATTAAGCAGGGCTTCAGCTCTTGAAATAAGCTTCAATGAATGAATCAAAGCCGGACTCAAAGTTTCGGGAATTGCATTATAAACCTGATTGAGTAATGTACGAATCAGGCGGGCAAAATTTTTCGGCGTGAAGCCACGGCTTTTGAGCTTCTCTGAAGTAGAGTAATAAGGCTGCAGGGGCTCATTTGGAGAAGAAACTTCTTCATCAGCGGGTTCAAAATCGGGATGGGGGAAGTTGTATTTTCTGTTAAAATAGTTAGGTTTACCAAAAACTATATATTCTTTACCAATAATTACTTTTTCTTTAGCCCATTTTATTCCCTGAAAGAATACCAGCTCAGTTTGTCCGCTTCCATCTGTAAACTGCAGCACAAGCCGTGAGGTTCGTCCTGTGCCGAGGATTTGCATAGAAATTATTTTTCCACGAAGTTGAATCCAGGCAGAATCCGAATCAATGTCGGAAATCCTGTAGAATTTGCTTCTGTCAACGTAACGGAATGGATAATAATGCAGTAAATCGTTGAATGTAAAAACACCAACCTCTTTACGGAGCATTTCAGCCCTCGAAGGCCCGACGCCTTTTAAATATTCTATGGGAGTATCGAGTATATGCTGCACCATAAAGCAAAGATAAGCTTTTGCCTAAAACTTAGACCACTTACAATTTTTGAGTCATTGAATAAGAATAACTCAAAGCTATGTCAAGATAAATTTATGCGGCTGTCGAAATTAAAAACGCCCCTTTCGGAGCGTTTTTTTTCTGACTGTACTTTGGCAAGAGATTAAAATTCCCAAAGGTTATGTTCAAACATAAACAAATCGTTTTTAATTCTTTCAGCTTCCATCAAGGCATCTATGCCAGTGGCATAATCTGAAATACGGCGGTCGTAAACGTTATCTTCCTTGTAGATATAACTGGCAAACATGCGTTTCCAGAAAATATCATCGTAGGTCTGCCGTGCAGCACTGTTCATGCGGTTAAACACTTCGGCTTTTGCAAACACAGGCCTGGCTTCAGGAAAATAAATCCAGAACAAAGGATCGTATCCCCTGAACAAACCCTTTTCGTCCATATTGTCACGCACCGGACAAATTCCCAGAATTCGTACTTCCATAACCGAACGCTGTTTGTCGAAAAACCAGTCTTCCTTTATACGGTAACGTTTTACATCGGAAGGATTAAACTTAACAGAAATAACGGTGTCGTACCAGTCATAAGGCGGATAAGGCCTCTGCATGGTAGCTGAGTCACTTCTTTCAAGCCTGTTCATAATTTCCTGATAAGTAAGAGGAACTAAAAACTCATCGGTAGTACTGGAAGCATCATAGGCGGTGATGGCACCTTCTTTGAGTGCATCAAGAATTACCTGAGTGAGGCTTCTCAGATCGTTGTGAGGAACTTCAGGATAGTAGAACGGCTGATTCATCTTCTCGCGAAGGTCAATCACCCTCCATATCCTTTTGCGCCAAACCACATCGGCTTCGCGCACCCACGGATAAGTGATGGGCTTTTTCTCTATGGTGACTTTTTTATCGTACACCCCATCGCGTGGAGGGCTGTCGAGCACCTGAGCATCAGCAGTTTTTGAAATACCGGCGAAAACCAGAGCCAGTACAAAGTAACCAAATAATTTCTTCATCCTTTTACTTGATTTGTTTACGGTGACAATATCTGTGATAGTGTCGCCCGGATTTTTACTCATTTGAAACCCATGGTTTCGGTTCAGGTTAATTCATTCTATATTTGAACGATTAATCCCGGGAATTATTGCACAATAATACTGATGGTTCCAAGCCGGCGGTTTCCATCAGGGCCTTTGGCCATGATGTTCTCCAACCAGATTCTTTCCCCTCTTTTTGCATTGGAGATAAAACTCTGCATTTCCTGGGTAAGCATATTTCCGTTACCAGGATATTGAATAATATCACCACCACGAATACCAACAAAAGTATAGGAAACGATCTGGAAACTCAGGTCGAAATCAAAATCATCGGGCATACGCGGGATAATAGCACGGGCAGCCAGCAGCATACTTTTCTGAACAGGACCGCCATCGGTATTTGCAATGTAGGCTTTAGGATCGGGAACACGTTTGATACGAAAATCTGCTGACCCCATTTTCCTCGATGTTTTACCATCATTATGCACCACAGAGATAGTGGCTTTTTCGCCAAGCGGAACCTTAACTACCCAACCTTTACCTTCACGACGGATTGAACCGGTGGAGATAGTCGGTTGAATTTGTGATTCAGGAATACCTGAAGCAGAAATTGAAATAGGGTTATCAACATTTGCATAGAAAACGTTCATTTTGGTAGGAGCCACAGTAAGTGAAGGTGTCATTACAAAATAACTTTCTTCAAATGCATAGTCTTTGGCTTCTCCATCAGGTCCTTTCACTTTAATGGTACCACGATAGGTTTGTAAACCGGTAGTAGTAGCTGTTGCGGTATATTTGGCTATCCCTTCAGCAGCAGGAATCTGACGTCCACCAATAAAAACTTCAGGATTCTGTTTTGAATCCAATGCAGCCACCATGATTTCAGCTTCGTAGCTATCGCCCTGGAAAACCAGTCTTGATGAAGGAATAACCTTAGGCGCAACCTGATCAAATTTGTAGTCGTCAGCTGAAATTGAACTGTAAAGTGACGAAACGATATCACTCTCAATATTTCTGATGTCGGCGATTAGTTTGTTGAGGAAGGTAACATTGGCAGCGAGAATAACATGATAAAAATTATGTTGTTCCCAGTTTTGTTCTTTACCGCTTGCGTCAAAATAAGGGCCTTCAGTGCTCATTCCCTGACCCATGGTCTCCCGCTTACTTTCGTCAACTAAAGTCAGAATGCTGGTTTTGAACTCCTCAATCTCTTTTCTGAGTTCACCGGCTTTTCCTCTTGAACCATCCTGCGAACCACCAAAAAAGTAATTGGTAGAAACATCGTATTTGTCGCGGGTAGAAATTTTACCAAGTGGAGTAGTTTTGGCTTCTTCCATGGTAATGCCTTCGGACTTGGAAATAACTTCGTATTTAATGTTCTCAATGTAAGAGATCAGATCATTTGACAGTTGTCTGGCCTGAACAGCTTTTTCCCAGAAGGGGCCCACCTTTGCAGAGTTGAGCATATTCTGCTGTTCAAATCTTGCATAGGTCTCTTCGATTTTTGATTTGAGGTTTTCGTTGGTTTTCTCAATACTGTTGTTTACCGAAACGAACGCCTCAATAATCTCAACCGAAACGTTGAGGGCAAGAAGTGCAGTCAACACCAGGTACATCATCGCGATCATTTTTTGCCGCGGTGTCTCCTTGTATCCAGCCATATTGTTTTTTTAATGTAATGTTAGAAAATCAGTTTAAGTAACCTTATTTCACGTTCATTGCAGCAAGCATGTTGCCATAAACATTGTTAAGGGCAGCTACCTTTTTGGTAAGTGCATCGAGTTCTTGCCTGTAGCGGGTCATATCTTCGCTTGAACCGGTGAGAGTTCCGAGATACTGATTAATGCTGGAATGTAGTTTGCTGGTATCTTCAAGATGAGCATTTGAGTTCTTCAGCTGAAGTTCATAAACTGCATTAAGAGCGGCAAGGTTATTACCGATTTTCTGTAATTGCTCGCTGTAAGTTTTATTATCGAGACCAGCGAAATCAAATTTCTCAACTGATTTAGCAAGCGACTGAGCAGTTACCTGATAAGCAGACGCCAGTTGATTGGTTGATTCGTTGGCTTTGGCAATGTTTAATGAAAGTTCGTTCACTGATTTAGCAGCATTGCTCAGATTTTTGGTATAATCGTTGGTAGCCACAGCAGCACTCGAAAGATCAGCCATTTTACTGGCATTTTCACTAAGTGAACGCAAGCCGTTACCCAGACTATTAATCAGTTCGGGGCCTATCTTGGCTTTTTCAAGCATGTTGTCAAGTTCCTGGGTTGGAGTTTTTCCACCTTTAATTCCTGTTTCACCACCACCATGATACATTCCGGCAAGTTCAGGATAAACAAGGCTCCAGTCAGGCTCTACGTGCGGGGGTTCAAAAGCGGAAAAGAAGAAGATAATAGCTTCTGTACCTAGTCCAATGATCAGCAATTCGTTGGCATAGGGGTAGTGATTGATTTTAAAAAGTGCTCCAAGAATAACCACGGCTGCTCCTATACCGTAAAGCTTTGCCATGAAGTTTCTGAATCCTCTTCCTCTGACTAAATTATTCAATCCCATGATCGTGAAGTGTTAATTGTTTTTGTTGTTTGTTTTAGTGTGAAAATTAATCTGATTGTTTCAGAAAGGTAATACCGGATTTAGTTGTAAATTTTTGAAGCTCTTGCCGGATTATCATCTTTCTGACGGCCCATGTAATTCTGAACGCAGCGGAATCCTATGTAAGACTTGGCTGTATCCTGAAATTCATAAGCACGTGAATTCACCTGAAGATAATAAGAGATATCCTTCCATGAACCACCGCGAACAACTTTGCGTTTGAGTGCCGGAGGATCGCTGTCCTTGGCGTTGTAGCTGTATGCAGGGTTCATGTCCCATGTGAAATGATATGCACTTTCATCGTAGGCATCGTTGGTCCATTCGGCCACATTACCGGCCATATCGTACAATCCGAAGTCGTTGGCAGGATAGTGGGCTACAATTACAGGGGTAAGTCCGCCATCGTCAACATAATTTCCACGGAGAGGTTTAAAGTTTGCGAGGAAACAACCCTTTTCGTTGCGGGTGTAAGGTCCTCCCCAGGGATAAGGACTGAAGGAGTTACCTCCGCGGGCAGCCCATTCCCATTCGGCTTCGGTGGGAAGCCTGAATTCATTAACCACGGCATTGCCTTTGCCCTGCAGATAAGCCCTGAGCAACTCGGTACGCCAAATGCTGAAAGCTTTGGCCTGTTTCCAGTTTACACCTACAACAGGATAATTATCGTATGCCGGATGCCAGAAGTAGCGCTCTGTCATAGGATCATTGTATGAATAGGCATAATCATGAATCCAGGCAAGGGTATCGGGATAAACATTGATGATTTCTTTTCTCACATAGAGCGAGCGGTCTTTGAGACCCTGAGGACGGTTGGCAAGACCTGCATTTACCGGATCTCCGGCTGAATAATCTTTGCCGGCAGCAGCTTTATAATCTACCCAGTAATATTCGTAGAAAAGTTTACGGGTGTCAATTTCCTTGCGGCGGAAATAGCGCTCATGTTCAGGAAGGAACATATCTTCCAGTGCTTCGCGTTCCTCTTCACCGTTCCATTTGATTTCGGTTTTCCAGTTGAGGAAAGGAGGATCGTAAGTTTCCTGAGTCTTTTTATTCTCTTCAATCAGATATGCTTCCGGATTGATTTCACCCAGTTTGCGGCGGGCAATAGAATCTCTTACCCAAAATACAAACTGTCTGTATTCATTGTTGGTGATTTCGGTTTCATCCATATAGAAAGCACTTACCGAAACAGTGCGCGGGTCATTGATATGTGCATAAGGCACATCCTGATCGCCAACACCCATCGTAAAACTTCCCATAGGAATGTAAGCCATTCCGAAAGGATCGGGCTGATAAAATTTTTCACGCTTTGATACACCAACTAGTTCACCGTTTCCTGAATTTCCACAGCTACTCAGGATGAGGGCAGCAATGATGTAGTTGAAGAGTTTTTTCATGTTTGTTCCTGATTTTAATGCAAATAACGGGCGAAGTCGTCGTTTATTATCCCCAATTCCCGTTTTTTAGACCGACAAAAATAACAATATAATTATTGCGCGCAACTTTTTTGTGTTAAAGGAATCGAGTATTCCTGAAACTTCTTTTGGTTTTCTCCAGTTCAAGCTTGAAACTGTAGCGTACCATAATCTCGTGGCTTCCGGCTCCGCCAATGCGCGTAAGCGGTATGTCGTAAGCATATCCGAAACTTAAATCTTTTGCTGTCATGCCCACCATAACTGCAGCTGTCTCCTGAAATCGGTAGGTAACCCCTCCCCAGAATTTTTCATTGTACTGCAATCTGGCATTCAAATCAAACTGTGCTGTTGTTCCGTCGTACTTGACAAAAACTCCGGGAATGAAGACATAGGCCGGGTTTCTGATCCAGGTAATTTCATACCCGGCAGCAGCATAATAATGACGGCGTAACTGGAATTCAGCGGCTCCTGTACCGAGCTGCCGTGAACTTTGAAGCAATTGTGAGGTTGATAAGCCCAGATACAACCCTCCGGGCTGAACATAAAATGCACCCAACCCAATATCTGTAAACATGGTGCTTTCAGAACCACCTTTAATCAGCGGATCATCATCAACGGGTTTCAGTTTTCCGTAGTCCAGTGTTTTATTAACAAAACCGACATTAATGCCAATGCCAAGCTCACCATCGCCCAGCGGCCTGTTGTAGGCATAACCGAGGCGCACATAAATATCCTTGAAATATCCGATTTTGTCCTGCATAATGGTGGCTGAAACACCACCTCTGAGGAAACGTATGGGAGCATCACCAGAGACTACAAATGTTTCGGGAGAAACCCTGTCGCCATCGGCATCGTTGATCCCTATCCACTGCTGGCGCATTATTCCGGTAACTGTAATGGCATCACGAAGCCCTGCATAACCAGGGTTTACAGCCATATGATTAAACATATTGAGTGTAAACTGAGGCTCCTGCTGCGCAATTACCGGACTGTATAAAACAGAAATCAGCAATAATGCAATGGTTCTGATAAATATCAATCTGTTGAACTTTACAGAAATTAACATGCCAGATAGCAATTTCAGTTTGATTTTAGTTGAGCTTTTTCCCTGTTTGCAATCAAAACCGGAAAAATCAGGCTTCCCGGAGCAATTTAAAAGGATGACAACTGCTGAACAATTCGGTAATAAACATCGAACCATATAAAAAGTTGTCAACCCTCAGAACACTATAACAAAAAAATGCCTGTTTTATTATTGGCACATCAAAGTAATTAATGTTTTGAATCCACAAAAGTAATACATTCATTAACACATAACTTCAGGTTGTTAAAAAAAATCAAAATGATTTAAAAATTTTGAACATTTCCTGAATCAAAATAGCTGTTATTCATGCTCAGCGAAATCAATAAACCGCCATGGGTTTGTTCAGAAATGCAGCAGTAAATAAATAAAATATTTATCAGGCCCGGGTTGGAAATTCTATTAAATGATGTAGGTTTGCAAAGAATTTCGCCAAAATGTATATCACTAAATAACAATAACTTAACATGGCTTTTGTTCAAAATGAGAAGCTTTTCTCAAAAAAATGGTTTATTGCCTACAGCCTGATTGTAATAGGTTCATTTATTCTGGCTGCTGGTTTTGTGTTTTTTATTAACCCTTACAACATCGTTCCTGGAGGTGTTTATGGTATCGGAATTGTTGTACACCACCTTTCCAAAGGCTGGTTTTCGTTCTGGCCTACCGGGATTCCCATTGGTTTGTTCGGGCTGGTGCTGAATATACCTTTAACAATTATAGGAATTAAAGTACTTGGCCCCAGGTTTGGGGTTAAAACTGTAATTGGATTCGTACTTACTTCAGTCTTTATGGATCTGCTTACCATGGTGGTAGGGGAAAATGACCCGCTGGGACTGGCCGACGACCTTTTCATGGGTTGTGTTTTCGGTGGTGTACTTATAGGCTTTGGGCTCGGTCTTATTTTTAAATCAAAAGCTACATCAGGAGGTTCTGATATCGTGGCGATGGTAATTGCCAAATATACCAGAATGCCACTTGGGCAGCTGATGATTTATGTTGACTCGGCTATTGTGCTGTTTGGATTGCTGGTATTTCAGGATTGGAAAATTCCCTTGTATTCCTGGATAGTAATTTTTGTAACCGGCAAAGTAATTGACATCACCATGCAGGGGGTAAGCTACGACAAGACACTCTTTATTATTTCCAAAGAATTTGAACTTATCCGCGACAAAATCATCAACGACCTGAACCGGGGAGGAACTTACATTCCAGGCAAAGGAATGTTCAACAACGCTGATAAAACCATTATCTTTACCGTGCTTAACCGCCGCGAACTGGCTATACTTGAGGAATATATCCACCAGATTGACCCGAAAGCCTTTGTTACCGTGGTGGATGCCAACGAAATTCTGGGAGAAGGCTTCAAATCGCTGCGCGACAAGATTTCGGAATAACCGGATTTTCATGACTGATAGTTCTTTTACAATCAACTAACCTTTAATATGTGCGGGTATGGCATTCCTGCAAAAAGATAAATTATTCACCCGTAAGTGGTTCATTTCCTACGGATTGATTGTTGCAGGCACACTCCTGGTTTCGCTGGGATATGTGTATTTTATCACTCCATATAAAATTGTTCCAGGCGGTATTTATGGAATAAGCATTGTACTTCATCATCTTTTCGGATTGCCTGTAGGACTTACTGCATTGGCTTTCAACATTCCGCTTACCATAATCGGGACACGTATACTGGGCCCCAGGTTCGGCACAAAAACAGTAGTTGGATTTGTGCTAACCTCTGTTTTTGTGGATGTTATCTCCTATTTTTCCGAATTCAAACCCCTGGTTGACAGCGACCCATTGTTATCATCAATTTTCGGGGGAGCAATAATTGGAGTAGGAGTAGGACTGATTTTTAAATCGAAAGCTACTTCAGGAGGTTCTGATGTAATTGCCATGATTATTGCCAGGTACACCCGGCTGCCGCTTGGCCAGCTTATGATGGGCGTGGACTCAGTGATTGTGCTCATTGGTTTTGTGGCTTTTGGCGACTGGCATATTCCCCTGTATTCGTGGATCACCATTTTTGTAATGGGCAAAGTAATTGATGCAGTTTTGCAAGGTGTTTCCTACGAAAAAACCATCTTTATTGTTTCTGACCAGCATCAGGCCATTCGCGACAAAATAATCAAAGACCTTAACCGCGGCGGCACTTATCTTACCGGAGAAGGCATGTTCAATGGCAATGAGAAAAAAGTGATTTTTACAGTGGTGAATCGCCGGGAACTGGCTATGCTCGAAGAATTCATTAATCAGGTTGACCCGAAGGCCTTTCTCACCGTTATGGATGCCAACGAAATCCTGGGACAGGGCTTCAAATCGCTGAAGGATAAGCTGGAAGATTAAGCCTGTTTATTCAAAATTTTACGAGGAGGAATCTTATCGAAAAGATTCCTCTTTTTTGTTAATTATCAACCGGATATGCTATTCATATTCAATATCTTACATCGTTTATAAAAAGGTTGTTAAAAATAATTCAGGAATTTAACTTGCAATCTCCACCATAAACTTCATACTTTTGCAGCGCAATGGTTCCGGAAGCGGATAATAGGGAATGCCGTGCAATTCGGCAACAGTTCCCGCTGCTGTAAGCTCTTTAAAGGTTTCAACAGAATGCCACTGTCAATCCCAAAAATGACGGGAAGGCGTTGAAAACAAACGGAGCAAGTCAGAAGACCTGCCTTTGCCTTGTGGATTTTGTGGTTTACGGTGAATGAACTGCAAGTCGGAAAGCCAGGCCGTTATTCATTTTTTTGGCCATTTTACCGGGGTTTTTCACGTTTGCTGCCAAAGTCCGCGCATTTTTTCTGCTTAAACCAATTCATCTCTTTTCTCAGATGTATTTGGCTTGCAGCGAAACAAAAAAAAGCAAACTGTAAAACAACCCCCGTCATGAAAAACGAAAAGATTCCCATCAGTATCATTGTGATTACTTTGATTGTTGCCGCTCTGGCCGCGAGCAGACTGTTGCCGCATCCGTTTAATTTTTCACCTGTTGCAGCCCTGGCTCTTTTCGGGGGAGCAAGATACAGCAACAAAGCCTCTGCATTTATTATTCCATTGGCAGCAGTTTGGGTAAGCGACCTGTTTCTCAACTATGCCTGGTTTGGCAAATTTGTTCCGTTTTACGATGGTGCGCTGCTTACTTATTCCGCATTTGCCCTGATTGTATTACTGGGCATGCTTGGCTTGAAAAAGTTTTCAGCAGGCAGATTGCTTGCTGTAAGTTTATCGGCTTCCATTATCTTTTTTGTGGTTTCCAATTTCGGTGTCTGGGCGTTCAGCAAAATGTATCCGCTCACCGGCGAAGGCCTGCTCAGCTGTTATGTTGCAGCACTTCCGTTTTTCCGAAACACATTGGCCGGAGATATGGTGTACAGCTTTCTAATCTTTTACGGATATGCGCTGGCAGCCAAAAATATACCTGCACTCAGAGCCGCGTGAACCATCTGAAAAACAACTACCAAAACTTTCAAAAAATGAAGAAATCACTACTTGCATCGCTATTAATTCTGTTTACAACACTTCTTCATGCGCAGGGCCCATATGCTCCGGCAGCCGGAATGCCGGGAAGTACAGCCATTTCAAAAGACAGCAGCATTATTGTTTCATGGGCAAGCGGCGCTTTTGTAAAAAGAGGATTTATTCAGGCTGATGATACAACCGTATATGCCAATGGGTCAAAAAAAGCAAGTTTCGGACATCATTTTCATGCTATGGGAGCTGCTGAAGGCAGTTCAACTGAAGTAGTGAGTCTGGGCGATGGAGGCATGGCAACCCTCACTTTCGACAGAATCATTTACAACGAACCAGGCGCTGATTTTGCTGTTTTTGAAAACTCATTCGGCGATACTTTTCTGGAACTGGCTTTTGTGGAGGTGAGCTCTGATGGCATCAATTACAGCCGGTTTCCTGCGCATTCGCTGACTCCTACTGATGTTCAAACCGGTGCCTGGGATGAAACAGACCCTACTCAGATTCACAATCTAGCAGGAAAATACCGCCAGGGATTTGGAACCCCTTTCGATCTGAGCGAGCTGGCTCCCAATCCATTGGTAGATATCAATTTTATCCGTTTTATAAGAATTGTTGATGTGGTGGGAAGCATCAACCCTGCTTATGGTTCCGTTGATTCGCAGGGGAATTTAATCAACGACCCCTACCCTACACCCTTTAATTCAGGGGGATTCGATTTGGATGGGGTAGCGGTTATTCACGGTAATGTTCAGAATCCATTGCTGGGATTCGAGGAACTCCTGCCCGCAACTGATTCTTATTTTCTTCCTCTTGAAAACGGAAGCTTCTCATCGGATGACCTGAAGTTCAATTATGAAGCCGGCTTTGGTTCCTGGTCGGGCTTTTCCTATTCAAACCGGGTAACGCTTACCGGCGAATATACCAACGACCAGTTTGTTGCAGCCTCCCTGGGAGGAATTGAGGGCGATTCAAGCAGTTTTGCAATTTCATATGTTTCATCTGACTGGATGAGTGGCACCTACGACCCCATTCCATCGGTGATTGAAACATCAACCGGAAGTACAGCTGCCTTTAGTGGTTTTTATGTCAACAACAGCCATATGGCATACATCACCATGCGCGATGGCACACTTTACAACAAAAAATTCGGCGGGGTAAGTGGCAATGACCCCGACTGGTTCAGGCTTAAAATATGCGGAGTGCGCAGCGACAACAGCATTACTGACACAGTAGTTCACTATCTGGCGGATTTCAGATTTACCGACCATTATTACGATTACATTCAAACCGACTGGCAATGGATTGACCTGTTGAATCTGGGCGAAGTTAAATCTCTTTCATTTATTCTGGAATCGTCAGATACCGGAGACTACGGAATGAATACACCCGCTTATTTTTGTATGGATAATCTGTCAATGGTCAATGTTCAGGCTCCGGTACTCAATGTTAATATCCCCGATCAGACTGTTGCCATGAATGCAGAACCGGTTGAAATCCAGCTGACTGATCATTTTCACAGCTACAGCGGCAGCATAAACTGGAGCGTAACTTCAAACAGTCAGCCCGGACTTGTATCTGCAAGCCTTAACGGAGATGTATTGGCACTTACTTTTACAGCCAACGAAACAGGTGCTGCTGATATTGAAATTACTGCCACTGCCTCAGGACTTAGCGTGAGTGACTTTTTTACAGTTACCGTTTCGTCAAATGTGGGCATTATTCCTATTCCTGCAATCAGTTTTACCGCCTTTCCCAATCCTGCCGGAAATAACCTTATGATTGAAGGAGCAGGCAACAGCCAGATGCAGTTAAGAACCCTGGCAGGCCAACTGTTAATGGAGCAGGAGCTTCTGCAGGAAAAAACTGAAATTGACCTTTCACAATTACCATCCGGCGTTTATCTGCTGCAAATTACCAACCGAGCAGGTACAGCAGTGAAAAAAATCGTGAAAAAATAATTTTAATAGTCAACCACAACTCCATGAAGCACGCATCGGCAGCTATTTGTTTTTTACTGCTGTTTTCGTTTTCGGCAGCTGCCCAGCAGCCGCTTGCCGATACGCTTCATATTAAAGGTGTGGAAGTTAAATCGGAGAAAGTCAAAAAAAAGGAAATTTCCCCATATCCCCAGCAAAGTCTTACGGTTTCAGAAATTGATGCCGTCGCGGGTAACTCGGTTGCCGAAGCCGTTAAGACTTTTCCCGGGGTAGTAATGCGCGATTACGGCGGTGCAGGAGGATTAAAAACAGTAATGATCAGAAGTTTCGGCGCAGGGCATACGGGTGTTTTTGTTGATGGCTCTCCCATTACCGATATTTCAAGCGGACAAACTGATCTTGGCAAATTCCCGCTTACCAGGCTTGAAGAAGTTAACCTGAGTCTGGGCGCCAATCTGGATGAGCCCATCAGCGCCCGGGCACGCAATAGCGCCGGAACCATTAACCTGAAAAGCATAACTCCCGACTTCAGCAAATACAGCACCCGGGGAAGTTTCAGCATAAAAGGCGGTTCGTTTGGGCTGATTAATCCCAGTCTTGGAATAGACCGGAAAATCAGCAAAACCCTCATGGCTGCAGCAGATGTTAATGGTTTGATTTCGAATGGCGAATATCCATACACTGTTGACAACGGCCCGGCAGGAACAGAAAATCTGAAAAGAAGCAACTCCGATATAAAATCCTTTAACTTCAGGTTTTTTGTTGATTACCAGCCCAGTGACAGTTCAAATTTAAAAACTACCTTCAGGTATTATAATTCCGAAAGAGGATTGCCGGGGGCTGTGGTATACTATAACCCATACTCTTCGCAACGCCTGGCCAATAAGGATTTCAGCATCAACTCAAGTTACAGTGCAGCACGAAAGAAATATTCCATGCTCAGCAGTACAGGCTTCTCAAGAGGATGGCTTCGCTACACCGACCCTGATTATCTGGGGTTTACAGAGAGCCTGGACAACACCTACCTTCAACATGAGTTTTTTTTGTCATATTCCGGTGTATTAAGACATAAGCATGGCTTTTTAAGCTCATTTGCAGCCGATTACATATTCAATAACTTTAGCAGCAATCAATACAACAACAGCAATCCGGTGCGCAACACCCTTATCTTTTCGGCAGGAGTTATTCACAAACACAAAATTACAGAAACCTCAGCGGGTTTGCTTATCAATTCGGTGAACGACAAAAACACCCTGTCAGAATCTCCGAAAAACACACTGAAAGCCATGCCATACGCCACAATCTACATTCGAATTGCTGAAAAACCGGCTGTAAGACTGCGCATGATGTACAAAAACACTTTCAGAATGCCATCGTTTAATGAGTTGTATTATCAATTGGTAGGGAATGCCCGCTTGCTGCCCGAAAATGCAAATCAACTCAATTTGGGAGTGCTGGCAAATCTCAGTTTTTACAATAAAAGTCACATCAGGCTGACTGCCGATGTTTTTAAAAACAGAATCAGCAATAAAATAATTGCCGTGCCAACTCAGAATCTTTTTGTGTGGTCGATGCAGAATATTGGGAAAGTAAGCACCACAGGAGCCGAGATTTTAATAGAAGGCCTTTTTAAAGCAGGTGAAAAGACGAATATTTCAGCCTCTTTAGGTTACACCTGGCAGGAAGCGCTGGATGTTTCAGATAAAACATCAGAAACCTATGAACATCAGATTCCATATGTTCCTTATGAAACTTTTTCAGGCAGAATTCAGCTGGGCTATCAAAACCTGTCGCTCGATTACAACATTCTGTTCAATGGATTCAGATACTCGGCTGCCACAAATATACATCAGAACCTGCTGCCATCATGGTGGATAAGCGATGCAGGATTATCCTGGAACCTGCCTGCCAAGCGCTTCAACTGCAAACTAAAGGCAGAAATTACCAATCTGCTTGATAAGGAATATGTTGTTATCCGGAGTTTCCCCATGCCCGGGCGAAGTTTTGGATTTTCAGCTGCACTTAATTTTTAACTCAAAACTCAAAAAGCAGGCCTTATGTCAAAATCCATATACCATACTGAAAAAGTAGAAAGCAAGGTCTTCAAAATTTTATTAGCGGCTGTTCTTATCTGTATGGTTTCATGGCTGACTTCCTGCCACAAAGAACCCGACCCTCCGGCACCTCAGCCTCAGGATACTACACTCATTACCCATGGCATTTATATTCTCAATGAAGGATTATTCAACCAGAACAATGCCACTCTTACCCGATTCGATTTTAAAGACTCTATCTCTGTTACCGATTACTTCTTTAATAAAAATGGCCGTGGGCTGGGCGATACCGGAAGCGATATGGGCTTGTACGGAACAAAGCTCTATATTGTTGTCAATGTTTCAAGTCAGGTTGAAGTGGCTGATGCAAAAACCGGTGTCAGCCTTGCAAGAATCCCACTTTTCGATAATCAAAAAGCCCGGCAACCCAGAAAAATTGCTTTTTACGGAAGACACGCCTATGTTTGTAATTTCGACAACACAGTCGCAGTGATTGATACCACCTCTTTGCAGGTAATAAAATACATCGAAGCCGGTCGTAATCCCGATGGAATACTTGCTGCATATGGAAAAATCTGGGTATCAAACTCTGGTGGTCTGGCTTTCCCCGATTACGACAACACCATTTCTGTGATTGACCCTGAAAATCAAACCGAAGAACGCCGCATCAACGTGGGCATCAATCCATATACCCTCAGGAGCGACAATCGCGGAAACATCTTTTTGATTTCGAGAGGCAACTACAGCGATGTTAAAAGCAGACTTCAGGTAATAGAAGCCGAAAGTGGAAATCTTATCAAAACCTTTGAAGAATTTGAAGCCCTGGGGATGGCCATTTCCGGAGACTCTGCCTGGGTGTACAATTACGACTGGCAGAATGGAAAAAGTTCAGTAAAAATAATTAATACCACTAATTTAGAAATAGTTAGCGATTCGTTTTTAGAAGATGGCAACAAGGTGAACTCCATCTACGGCATATCCGTTGACGAACAGGCTAAGTTGGTTTACATTACCGATGCCGGAAATTTTACCGGCAACGGACGGGTATATGCATTTGACTTTTCAGGAAAGCATATTTTTGATTTTCCTGCCGG
>JANJXJ010000121.1 GCA_024709105.1 Lentimicrobium sp.
CCAGAGCATTCATAAGTGTTGATTTTCCGACATTTGGGTGGCCGATGATGTTTACAAAGCCCGATTTGTGATCCATAAAAAAAAATTGAAATTAAATTTGCACAGCAAAGAAACAAAATATATCTTTGCAGCCCGGTTTAAATATCGGAAATTATAGTGCGGGATGGAGCAGAGGTAGCTCGTTGGGCTCATAACCCAAAGGTCGTAGGTTCGAATCCTGCTCCCGCTACCAAACTTGTCAGCAAAAGCCTTGTGATCAAGGCTTTTGCTGTTTTAGTGCCTCTCTTATTGCTGGCACTCGCGATTCACCTCAGGTTTCTCCTGATTAAATTTTTTGTTATGTCGAACATTGTTGCAATTGTCGGACGCCCCAACGTAGGTAAATCCACCCTTTTTAACCGCCTTACCGGAGAAAGGGCTGCCATTGTTGACCCCACAAGCGGAGTAACCCGCGACCGGCATTATGGCACTTCCGACTGGAATGGTACTTCTTTTTCGGTAATTGATACCGGCGGAGTTGTAATTGGCAGCGACGATGTGTTTGAAGATGCCATCCGCAAACAGGTGGAATTAGCCATGGAAGAAGCCGATGTTATCCTGTTTATGGTTGATGTTAAAGAGGGTCTTTCTCCGCTCGACGAAGACGTTGCTGAATTGGTGCGCCGTTCTCCCAAAAAAGTGTTTCTGGTTGCCAATAAGGTGGATAACAGCATACGTTCGGCCAATGCTCCTGAGTTTTATGCTCTGGGTTTTGAAAAAATTTATGAGTTGTCGGCAATAAACGGTAGTGGTACCGGCGAACTGCTGGATGATGTTGTAAAAGAGTTCAGCAATGCTGAATTTGAAGAAACTCCCGACCTGCCCAAGGTTGCTTTTATCGGCCGCCCGAATGTTGGAAAATCATCCATGATCAATGCTTTGCTCGGTGACGAAAGAAACATAGTTACTCCCATTGCCGGCACCACCCGCGATACCATTTATACCCGCTACAATAGTTTTGGTTTTGATTTTCTGCTGGTTGACACGGCCGGTGTAAGAAAAAAAGGAAAAGTTACCGAGAACATTGAGTTTTATTCGGTGATGCGTTCCATACGCGCCATCGAAAACAGCGACATTTGTGTTCTGATGCTCGATGCAACTCAGGGAGTTGAAAGCCAGGATATTAACCTCTTCGGACTTGCACAGAAAAATCACAAGGGGATAGTTATTGTTGTAAATAAATGGGATCTTGTTGAAAAGGAAACCAACACCCACAAGGATTACGAAAAACTCATCCGCGAACGCATAGCTCCATTTACCGATGTTCCTATTATTTTTACCTCGGTAATCAATAAGCAGCGAATCCATAAAACCCTCGAAACAGTTAATAAAATTCACAAATCGAGATCACAATCCATCAGCACCCGCAAACTGATGGATACCATGCTGCCAATAATTGCTGAAAACCCGCCTCCTGCGGTAAAGGGTAAATACGTTAAAATCAAGTATATAACCCAGCTTAAACTGGCTTATCCGGCTTTTGTGTTTTTCTGCAACCTGCCTCAGTATGTGGGTGATCCCTACAAGCGCTTTATTGAGAATCGCCTGCGTGAGCAATTTGATTATAACGGGGTGCCCATCGAAATTCATTTCAGACAGAAATAATGGGTTATGGCAGAGGAATTGCGTGTTGACAAATGGCTTTGGGCAGTGCGGATTTACAAAACGCGCACTATGGCCGGCGATGCATGCAGGGCAGGTAAAGTAAAAATGGAAGGCCTGGCAATAAAACCGTCGCGCATTCTTAAAACCGGCGATGTTCTTATGGTATCTCAGGGGCCACTTACCCGCACGCTAAGAGTTAAGGCTCTGATTCACAACAGGGTTTCTGCAAAATTAGTACCCGACTCCCTCGAAGATCTTACACCCGCCGAAGAATATGAGCGTATAAAATTTATGCACGAGCTGAATGCAGAGCACCGCGATCGTGGCACAGGCAGGCCTACCAAGAAAGAAAGGCGCCTGATTGACAGGCTGAAAGAACCTGATGAGTTGTAAGCTGAAAATGTAATGTTTTATGGGCAAGGCAGGATGCTACCAGCCACCACCGCCGCCGCCACCTCCGCCGCCGCCACTGCTGCCACCTCCGCCACTCCCTCCGCTGCTGCTTGAAGGAGGAGTGGAAGCCGAAGAAATAGTTCCCGAAAAACCTGATGACATTTGTGAAGAAAAATCGGCAGCGCTGAAATGACCTGCTCCGAACCCTCTGATGTAAGCGGGTTGATAGGCTCCTTCGGGTAATGCAGAAAGTATCTTTTCAAACTTTTCGGCCCACTCATTGCTGCAACCAAGCGCTATGGCATAAGGCAGGTATTTTTCAAACAGCTGTAAACTTAGATCGGGAGGGGTAAAGTGCTCAAACCTTTGTTGCTCAGCAGCTTTGAGATACATAATAAACCCAAGCAGGTGATCTTTGAGCTTGCGCCCTTCAGGAGTATATGCACTGAGTATTTTCGCGAAGACAATTTGTATAATAAGGCCTGCAAGCAACAAAACTCCGGAATAAATAGCGAGCATGAGTGATGCATTGATTACCAGATAAATAATACTGCCAAAGCCCATCATAAAAAGCATGAAAAAGCCCAATCCGGTATAATTGTCGTTAAGAGTGAACAAGCCCTTAAAAGTACTGTTGCGGCCTTTCTTCACCTGCATCCGGTTTTCAAGCTGCATTTCCAGGGCAGTGTTGCAGGATGCAATTTTCGAATTATAGGTTCCTTTTACTGCTTTTTGTCCGTACAGGTCATCGGCTTCAAAACCATACAATGAATAGAAGTTCTGATTTTCGTGTTCTTCTATTTTGGTAATAGCAGGTGCTTTGAAATAGTAGGCAGAACTACTGAAAATTAAACCTTCTTTTTTGATTTCAATATCAAGTTTTCTTTTTACCGCCATATCGACCAAAGCGGCGGCGAAAAGCACAGGTTTGTATTTTTGTTCCATTAGATATCCGGCATCAGCAGGCGAGAAGCCATCAGGCGGGGCAAACTGGGGGATAACAACTCCCGGCTTCGGATCGCGGCCATATTTGTTCCAGGCCCGGTAATTAAACAGAAACAAAAGAACAACCGCAAGCAGTAAAACAGGGAGTATGATGTTATCGCGAAGCAGCCAGATATATTTCTGTATTTTTCCCGGCCTGGCTATGATGCCTGGTTTTGAAGCTACAGCAATTGTTAGTCCCTGCCAGGGTTCAAGCGAAATGTCTGTTGAAAAGTTTATTTCCCTTCCGTCAGTACCGTTTACTTTACATTGCTGCTCTGTTGATCCGGCAAAACCTGTGTAACACTGATATTCAATTATTTCGGAGCCTTCAGGGAAAGTTACCCTGCAGCTTGCCTTTTCCATGATAAAAGACCAGCCGTTTCCTGTAACATTCCAGTAAAACTCATCCTTATCGTTATGAAAAATGAGTTGTTTTCCGGTTTCGTAAGATATTGTATAAGTATAATAGCCAGGCTCCAGAAAATAATCGCTGCTCCCAAAATAGATAACAATTCCGTTATCAGCGTTTTCGGTGTGATAAGGCTCATTTTCACCATTGCGTTTAATTTCATTGATGCGAAAAGGAACTTTTGAAATCAAACCCACAGATGTTGTGTACCGCGTAGGAATTGTGCGTACAATACCGCGCTGTATTTCGTTGTTGCTGCTTTGCTCTCCGCCGTTTCCGTTGTAAACTATAATAGTTTCCTTAACCAGAATGTTTCCGTTGTTCTGAATCTCAACATCGGAATGGAAAGAAATAATTCTGTCGGATTCATCGGTGGTGAACAGTTTGATGTACCAATCGGGATTAGAAGCCAGTGC
>JANJXJ010000152.1 GCA_024709105.1 Lentimicrobium sp.
TCAGAACTTGACACTTACCTCTTCAGGTCACGTTATCTCTATCCTCCTCTGAATCTGGAAGGAATGAGTCCTCCGATGACCGATTACGCTTACCTGACATGGGAAGCTCCTTCATCACCAACTGGTTTGGGCGACAATCAGGAACGCATGCCTGCCATCGAAACACAGCCTTCTGCTGATGTTGCAACAGACATGACTCCTCGTACATTCCCGCAAACAATGGTTCCGCTGTCATCAAGCAGAAATATCCTTTATGACAATGGTCCGCTGGTAAACAGCCCGGGAACAGGTTCAGGTGGTGCTGATGAAAGCATCCTGCAATCAGGACTTGGAATGGGTACCTACGGTTTCGGATTCCAGCAAAGTGCAGGCAATAGTGTTGCCGACGACTTTGAGGTAACCGGAAACTGGACGATTGAGACCATAGATTTCTTCGGATATCAAACGGGCTCAACTACAACCAGCACATTCACTGGTGTATTCTGCCGTATCTGGAACGGAGACCCCACTGCTGGTGGAACAGTTATCTGGGGCGACCTGGTAACCAACCGCATGACCAGTACTGCATGGGCAAACATTTATCGCAACAACAACGGACCTGGCGGAGCAACCGACCGTCCTGTAATGCGCATAACTGCTGAAACTCCTGGTCTTACCCTTGCTCCAGGCACATACTGGGTTGAATGGCAAACCACTGGATCTCTTGCAAGTGGCCCATGGGTACCTCCTATTACCATCGAAGGTCAGACTACTACAGGTAATGCTATTCAGTACACCACTGCATGGGCAGCTCTTGTTGATGTTGGTCCTCAGGGATTACCATTTGTTATCAATGGTACAGGTGGTGGTTCAGGTGGTGGAGTTCCTTCCAACCTGCTTGGCTACAACATCTATCGCGACGATGCTCTTACAGCTTATGTTGAAAAACCAGCTCTTGAGTATTATGACCTCAACCTTGCTCCTGCAACCTATTCATATCATATCACCGCTGTTTACGACCTCACTCCTTACGGATTTGCTGGCCAGACAGGTGAATCAATGATTGAAGGACCGGTTGAAGTTTCCATTATCTACGGTTACGAACTGCCATTTGTTGAAAACTTCAACACCGGATTGTTCGAAACCAATCAATGGACTGCTGACGGAGCCAACTGGAGAATTGCCGGCCAGGCTGGTAATCCTGCTCCTGCTGTTGAGTTCTTCTACAGCCCCGTTCAGACCGACTATGCACTGTCTCTCTCCAGCTTCTGGATCAATGGTACAGGTTATATTGATGGTAAATTCTACCTCGATTTCGATCTGAAACTTGACGATGTAAATGCTACCGGCGACGAAACCCTGCTTGTTGAAGTATTCAACGGATCAGCATGGGTGAACGTAGCTACCTACACTGCCGAAGGCGATATGCCTTGGGAAATGAAGCATATTGACATTACCAACCAGGCTAAGAACAAGGTGTTCCGTGTTCGTTT
Organism: Lentimicrobium sp.; assembly: GCA_024709105.1. Classification (GTDB taxonomy): domain Bacteria; phylum Bacteroidota; class Bacteroidia; order Bacteroidales; family Lentimicrobiaceae; genus Lentimicrobium. The sequence goes on from JANJXJ010000152.1 coordinate 1,473, forward strand.
CAACGCCAAAGGTGCCAATACGCTCGATATCTTTAACTGGCAGATTGACAACATTCACATCTATCGCGAATGTGCTGCTCCAACCGAACTTACAGCGGTGGTTAACCTACCCGAACTTGAGCAGGTTCTTCTGAACTGGGTTGCTCCGGAAGGTGGTACCGGCGGTATTTCGGCATGGCTGGCATGGGACAATGGCGAAAATGCTGATGCAATTGGTTTGCAGGGTGGCGGTACTTTCAATGTTGCAGTAAGGTTTACTCCTGCTCAACTTGCTCAGTACGCTGGTACCAGCCTCACCAAAATCCGCATGTTCCCTTACGGCCCCAATGGCACACTTGAACTCAAAGTATGGACAGGTGCAAATGCATCTACCCTTGTAATGAGTCAGCCTGTTGCTACTTATGTTCCAGGTGAATGGAATGAGTTTATTCTCAACACTCCTGTTCCTGTTACTGGTGCTACCGAATTGTGGTTCGGCTATGCTGTTACCCACACCGGAACCGATTATGTAGCAGGTTGCGACGCTGGTCCTGCAATTGCCGGATTTGGCGATATGTTATCACTCGATGGTTCAGTTTGGGAATCTATGGCTACTCAATACGGCCTCAACTACAACTGGAATCTCCAGGGCTATGTTGAAACCATTGATGGCGTAACCGCTCTGCAGCCTATCAAGGACGAAACCATTTATGGTACCAACAATGCAATTGAGCGTGGTAACCTGCCGAAGCTCCCGGGAGCTGCTTTACCTGTTGAAGGTGTAAGCACCAACCGCGAACTGTTGGGTTACAACATCTACCGTGATGGCGTTCTCATTGCAAATACTACTGAAACTACTTACATCGACACCGATGAGGCTCTCGAACTTTACAACGAATACTGCTACAATGTAACAGCCGTTTACGAAGATTGCGAGTCACCGATGACAGAAGTAGCTTGTGTTGTTCTCACCAACGTTCCGGTTGTTGACAATGGCGCAATCAGCATCTATCCTAACCCATCAAACAACCTGGTGAACATCCAACTCACCAACGACATCAGCAACATAGTTGTTTACAACTATCTTGGACAAGTCGTTCTTGAGAAAGTAATCACCAAAGACAAGACCATCGTTGTAAACGTAGCCAACTACGAAGCCGGCGCTTATCTTGTTAAGTTTGTAAGCAGGACTGGTGAATCATTCAGCAGGAAATTTGTTGTTACCAGGTAATCGTTAAATCGATATTCTTTAAAAAGGGGGACCAATGGTTCCCCTTTTTCTTTGTTTACAATCATTGGTCCGAAAGTTTTACCTTTGCAACCACCATCATCTGCTTATGCTTTCAGTTAATAACCTTTCAGTCTATTTTACCGGCAGGTATTTGTTCAACGATATTTCTTTTCTGATTACAGAAAGAGACCGTGTGGGCCTTGTCGGGAAAAATGGCGCCGGCAAAACCACACTCCTCCGTATCATTAACGGCGAACAACAACCTGAGCAGGGCAGTGTTTCCCGCCCATCCGAAATGACTATTGGTTATCTTCAGCAAGAGATGGTAACTACCGGCAAAGGAAGTGTGATGCAGGAAACCATGCGCGCTTTTGACCATGTACTTCAGCTTAAGGCCGAAGGAGAACATTTGAGCCATCAGATTGCAGAACGCACTGATTATGAATCGGCTGCGTATTTGAAACTGATTGACAGACTGCATGAGGTGAACGACCGCTTCTCTATGCTTGGCGGTCACGAAATGGAAGGAAATGCTGAAAAAGTACTCTCCGGACTTGGGTTTATGCCGAATGATTTTAACCGTAGCCTCGGAGAATTCAGTGGTGGATGGAAAATGAGGGTGGAACTGGCTAAGCTGCTCCTTCGCAAACCCGACCTGCTGCTGCTGGATGAGCCAACCAATCACCTGGATATTGAATCCATACAATGGCTCGAAGAGTATCTCTCAACTTTTGCCGGTGCAGTAATCGTGGTTTCGCACGACCGGGCTTTTCTGGATAATGTAACCAAACGAACCGTTGAAATCACCCTTGGAAAGATTTACGATTACAAAACCTCCTATTCGGGTTATGTAGAACAAAGAGAACAGCTAAGGGAACAGCAACAGAATGCTTTCAATAATCAGCAAAAACAATTGGCTGATTTGGAGCGCTTTATCGAAAGATTCAGGTACAAGGCTACCAAAGCACGGCAGGTTCAGTCAAAAATGAAACTGCTGGATAAAATTGACCGCGTTGAGATTGAAGACATTGACAAGAGTTCAATTCACTTCAGGTTTCCTCCTGCACCTCCTTCGGGAAAAATAGTAATTGAGGCAGCAAAACTTGCCAAATATTATGGCGATCATAAAGTCTTCAGCGATGTTGATTTTGCTATTGAACGTAATGATTTTGTAGCATTTGTCGGAAAAAATGGTGAAGGAAAGACAACGCTGGCTAAAATTCTGGCTGAAGGACTTGACCACTCTGGCATCTGTCAGCTGGGACACAATGTAAAAATCGGGTATTATGCCCAGAACCAGGCCGATTTGCTGAATCCTGACAAAACCGTTTTCGAAACCATTGATGATGTTGCTGTTGGAGATATCAGACCTAAAGTGAGGAATATTCTAGGGAGCTTCCTTTTTGGCGGCGAAGACACCGAAAAGAAAGTAAAAGTGCTTTCAGGCGGCGAAAAATCAAGGCTAGCACTGGCAAAACTACTCTTGTCTCCGGTAAATCTCCTTATTCTTGATGAGCCCACCAACCATCTCGATATGATGTCGAAAGACATCCTGAAGAATGCCTTGCTCATGTTTGATGGCACCCTGATCGTTGTATCACACGACAGAGATTTTCTTCAGGGGCTGACTGACAAGGTGTTTGAATTCAGGGGAGGACAAATAAAGCAGCATTTTGGTGATATTTATGACTTCCTCGAAAAAAGAAAACTCAGTACTCTCGAGCAGCTCAATGCAGGAGGTACAAGCAAATTTACCGATACAGCGACAGAAGAAGTTTCGCAAAACAAACTGAATTACGAAAAACGCAAACTGTCAGAAAAAGAGATCCGGAAGGTTCAATCAAGGATTGATAAATCGGAAACTGAAATCAACCGACTTGAAGATGAAATTGCAAAAATGGATCAGATGCTGTCTAATCCTGAAGAAATCGGTGATAAACTTAAAGATGGTTCCTTCTATAGGAAATACGAAGAATTAAAGTCTCTGTTAGCCAAAGAAATGGACATCTGGGAGAACCTGCATACTGAGCTGGAAGAAATTAAAGAGCAACAGTAGTAAAATCCTGTAAGTTGCAGACTACCGGATAAAATTAATTTTTCCTTTTAAGCATGGTTTCAGCCAGACTGAGCAATGGCTTTTTGGCTTCTTCGGACAAATTAATTTCAGCTAAAAGCAAAATGGCGCGATTAAAATAATCCATAATCAGTTCTTCCGTTTGCTTTTCTATATCAGCCCGCCTGAAAATCTGAAGCACCTTACCTATTTTCTCACCATCTTCCATATCGCGGCGGCTGTATAGTTCAGCCAGGAGCTTCCTGTCATCTGCAGCAGCACATTCCAGGGCTTTAAGATAGAGATAGGTCTTTTTATTCGTGAGAATATCACCACCTGTCTTTTTCCCGAAAACCTCCTCATTCCCAAAAGCATCGAGCAGGTCATCCTGCAGCTGGAAGGCAATCCCCAGATTTTCACCAAAGCTATAAATTCTGTCAGCATCCGCTTCGCTGGCGTTGGCTGTTATAGCACCAATTTTTAAACTTGCTGCCAGTAATACAGCCGTTTTCAGCCTGATCATATTCAGATAGGCATCTATACTTACATCTCCCGAGGTTTCAAAATCTATGTCATACTGCTGTCCTTCACAAACTTCGATGGCTGTTTTTGTAAATACCTTCATTAAAGCCGGAAGCATGGCGGTTTCAGATGAGCACAACTGTCCGTAAGCAATGGCAAACATGGTATCGCCCGACAAAATGGCCGTATTGATGTTCCATTTTTTGTAAACGGTTTCCCTTCCTCTGCGCAAAGGGGCCTCGTCAATAATATCATCGTGAAGCAAGGTAAAGTTGTGAAAAATTTCAATGGCAATGGCCGCCGGCAATGCTTTAGCGGGGTCGCCACCAAAAGTTTGGGCTGACATCAGCGCCAGCATTGGCCTCAGCCTCTTACCACCCTGCTCCAGCGTGTAGGCAATGGGTTGATATAAACCTTCCGGTTTACCGTAAACGGGCAATGCAGCAATAGCCTGAGCTATTAGTTCCTGCAGTTGAGTTGTTGAAAGCATTAATCCCTTTTTGTTAATACATCTCTGAAATCCGCATCAGATAATCGCCATACCCACTCTTGAGCAGCGGCTGTGCTAGTGCCTGAAGCTGAGCTTTATTAATGAATCCCATTCGGTAAGCCACTTCTTCAATACATCCTACCTTAAGGCCCTGGCGTGTTTCAATAACTTCAACAAACTGCGATGCCTGAAGCAGTGAACCAAAAGTTCCGGTATCGAGCCAGGCTGTTCCGCGGCTCATTACCTTCACCTGAAGTTTACCTGCTTCGAGGTAATGACGGTTTACATCCGTTATTTCATATTCACCCCTGGCACTTGGTTTTATGTTGGCAGCAACTTCCACTACACTGTTGTCATAAAAGTATAGCCCGGGAACAGCATAATTTGATTTGGGCTGTTTGGGTTTTTCTTCGATGGTTATTGCCTTGCCAGTAGCATCAAATTCAACCACACCATATCTGTCAGGATCTGAAACGTGGTATGCGAATACAATACCTCCTTCAGGTTTACGACATTCTGCAAGCAGATTCTGCAATCCTGAGCTGTAAAAAATATTGTCGCCAAGTATCAGCGCAGCATCATCCTTGCCAATAAATTCAGCGCCGAGCACAAAAGCCTGTGCCAGCCCATTGGGCACATGCTGAACCTTATAACTGAAATTGCATCCGAGTGACTTTCCATCACCCAGCAATTTCTCAAAATTGGGCAGATCATGAGGAGTTGAGATGATAAGAATCTCATTTATTCCCGCCATCATCAACACCGAAAGCGGATAATAAATCATCGGCTTGTCGTATATGGGCATCAGCTGCTTACTAACAGCCAGTGTTAAGGGGTGAAGCCGGGTACCTGACCCACCTGCAAGAATGATTCCTTTCATAAGCGAATTTTTTATTTATTAATCTGCTTTCCCGGTATTTGTAACCTCTGAAAACTCAGTTTCTTTAATATCTGCTTCGGTATCTTCATCTTCTTCAAAAAGCTCGATCAGAGGCTCTTCAAAATCGCGGGTGGTAATGCGCCTGTCTAAAGATAGAAGTAAAGAAGGGAGTAAAAGGAGATTTGAGAACAGAGCAATCAGCAAAGTAAATGAAACTAAAAATCCCATGGATTGGGTTCCTCCAAAAGTGGAGAGCGTAAAAATTGAAAATCCGAGGAACAGCACTATGGATGAATACATCATGCTAAAACCGGTTTCCCTGAGGGCCGACAAAACTGCATCCTTAATATTCCAGTTGTTGTGTTTCAGAGCCAGGCGGTATCTCGATAGAAAATGTATGGCATTATCAACCGAAATACCCAATGCAATGCTGAAAATTAAAATGGTGGAAGGTTTGATGGAAATGGCCAGGAAACCCATTAAGGCTGCCGTCATCAATTGTGGCAATAGATTGGGCACCAGCGAAACAGCAACCATTTTAAACGAAGTAAAAAGCAAACCAAGCAGAATGCCGATGGCTATCACAGCCAATATCAAACTTGTGATCAGGTTATGAACCAGATAATCGGTTCCTTTAAGAAACACAATACTGGTACCTGTTAATTCAACATCGTACTTATCGGGGTTGAAGATTGAGTCAATTTTCGGCTGTAAATCATCTTTTATGCGTTGAATATCCCGGGTGCCAATGTTGGCCATCTGAACACTGATGCGGGTTTTGCTCAGCGAGGTATCAACAAACGAATTCAGTATGGTTTTCTTGCCTGTCTTTAGCGATGGTAGATATTGCAATATAAAATTCCGCTCCTGATTGTTGGGAATGCTGTACATTTCGGGGTTTCCGTTGTAAAAGGCCTGCTTTGAATATTTAACCAGCTCAGCCACTGACAGCGGTTTTGAAAATTCAGGGTACAGTGCAAGAGTATCCTGCAAATCGCTGATTTTCTGAATGGTTGACATCTGCATTACTCCCCTGGGCTTGCGGGTGTCAATAGAAATCTCAAATGGCAGTATTCCTTTAAATTCTTCCTCAAAGAACAACAGGTCAACATACATGGGATGCCCCTGTGGTATGTCGTCCACCACATTGCCGGTTGTTTTTAACCGGGAAACACCGACTGCTGCAAGAACAATACCAACCAGAGTGACAATATAAATAGCTTTCCGGTGATTCTGAACAAGGTAAACAACCTTTTCAATAATCCTTGTTGTATACTTGTTGTCGAGATGTTTGGTATGTCTCACCTCGGGAGGTGCAAGATAACTGTAGAGAATTGGTATAAGAAAAATACTCAGAACAAAAACTACCATAATGTTTATGGCAGCCACAATACCAAACTCAACCAGAAGTTTGTTTCCGGTAACAATAAAGGCAGCGAAGCCTGTTGCGGTAGTAAGGTTAGTCAGAAATGTGGCATTTCCGGTACGCACAACTACCCTTGACAAAGCCAGCACCTTGTTGCCATGTTCACGAAACTCATGATGGTATTTGTTCAGCAGAAAAATGCAGTTTTCAACTCCGATAATTACCAATAGCGGAGGAATAATTCCGGTGAGAATGGTAATCTCATAGTTAAGTATTCCAAGTGTACCCATTGACCAGATTACACTGATAACTACAATGAGCATGGGAAACAGAACAGCTTTAAACGACCTGAAAAACAGATACAAGGCAATGGAAGCCACAAGCATGGATAGCAGCATAAACATCAGCAGCTCATTCTGTACCATCTTCATGGTTTTGGTGCGAATATAAGGCATACCCGAATAATGCACCTTCAGGTTGTGCTTGTTGCTGAATGCTTCTACCTCTGTTTCAATATCCCTTACCAGCGAGATTCTGCTTTTGTTGTTCAGCCTTGATTTATCAAGGGTGAGCATCATTAGTGTGGCGTTGGTCTCTTTGTTGATGATGAGGCCATCGTAAAAAGGCAGATCAAAAATCTTTTTCCTCAGGCTGTCTAATTCTGCCTGCGATTGCGGCTTACCTTCGAAGACAGGTTTAAAGTCAAACTTTCGTGAGGAGTCGTTTTTTTCGAGTGTGTAAAGTTTCCCGATTGACAGCACCTCCTGCACTCCGTCAACCCTGCGGAGGTTTTCGGTAAGCTCAAGCCAGTCATTGAATTCGCTAAGCGTGAAGAGTTTTTCGTCCTTGATGCCTATAAAAAGAACGGCTCCGTCCTGCCCGAAAGTAGCCTTGAATTTTTCATATGCTCTGCTGGTGGTGTCGCTGGCAGGCAGCATTTGCGCCATTTCGTAGGAAAGATGTACATCTATGGCTTTGTATCCCATAAATGCAGTAAGTAGAATAATGGCAATAAGATTACCCAGACGATTACGAAGAATAAACCTGACTAAAAAATTCCACATGCGCTGAAAAGGGGGTCAACAAGATTATAAATGATTGATTAATAACAAACTAAAAATAAACTTCAGATTGTTACCAGCTGTCAAAAGTACGATTTTACTTTGAATTTTATGTCAAATAGCACAAAATATTGATTTCCGGATATTTAAACTCCACAAAGTGGATGTTGATAATTATCAGATTTAATTTCACCAGCCAAAATAAGAATGGTAATTTTGCAAAAAAATATGATATGAACGTCCTTTTTATAGATACAGCTCATCCTTATTTAAGCGAAGCTCTCACCGCTGCTGGTTTTGCCTGCGACTGGGCAAGCACTACCTCAAGAAGCGAAATTCTTGAGAAACTGGCTGATTATGAAGGCGTAATCATCCGTAGCAAAATAAAACTTGATAAAGAGGCACTGGATGCAGCACCAAATTTAAGATTTATAGCAAGAGTGGGTGCCGGCATGGAAAATATTGATGTTGCCTATGCACAATCGAAAGGCATTGTTTGCCTGAATGCCCCCGAAGGTAACCGTGATGCCGTGGGTGAGCATGCCCTGGGAATGCTGCTGGCGCTATTGAATCACCTTTTAAAAGTTGACCATGAAGTGCGAAACGGCATCTGGATACGCGAAGGCAACCGGGGAACCGAGATTCAGGGGAAAACCATTGCCATTATAGGTTACGGCAATATGGGAAGTTCATTCGCCGAAAAGTTAAGTGGCTTCAGGGCAAATGTTATTGCTTATGATAAATACAAAACCGGTTTCAGCGAGCTGTTTGTTAAGGAAAGTAATATGGACGAGGTATTTGAAACTGCCGATATACTCAGTCTGCATGTACCTTTGACTGCCGAAACCAACAAAATGGTGAACAGCGAATATCTCAGCCGGTTCAGAAAACCAATTTACTTAATCAATACAGCCCGGGGACAATGTGTTGATACAGAGTCGCTTTTAAATGCTGTAGACACAGGCAAGGTATTGGGTGCCGCATTGGATGTACTTGAGTTTGAAAAGTTTTCCTTTGAAAATCTGAGTAGCTCTGATTTGCCCGACTCATTCAGGCAACTGATTAACAGTAAAAAAGTGATCTTATCACCCCATATTGCAGGCTGGACACATGAATCCAACTATAAAATGGCTGACGTTATTGTTAACAAAATCAAAGCTTTATATTCATTAAGTTAGTTTTTTACAACCCTAATAACCGGCAATATTCATAATTTCAGCAAACAAAGCTTTGTATTCATAGTTTATCTGACCAAAAGCGGATAAACATGGAAAATGAATTGCTTAAACCTTATCAACTCGGAAATTTAAAACTCAAAAACAGCTTGGTAATGGCTCCCCTCACCCGCCGCAGAGCCGGTGCGGGAAATGCTCCTGTGGAGATGAATGCCATTTATTATGCTCAGCGGGCTTCAGCCGGGCTAATCATAGCCGAAGCCAGTCAGATTTCGCCCACTGCTGCAGGTTATATGAACACACCCGGCATTTACAGTGCGGAACAGATTGCAGGCTGGAAAAAAGTAACCGATGCTGTTCACAACAAGGGTGGGCACATTTTTCTTCAATTGTGGCATGTGGGCAGAGTATCACATTCCCTTTTACAACCAGGAAATATATTACCGGTTTCAGCCTCAGCAATTTCGGGAGGAGATTATATTACCACCCCGCGGGGCAAAATGCCGATGGAAATACCCCATGCGCTTACAAAGGAAGAAATTAATCTCATAATTGAAGACTACAGAAAAGCCGCTGCAAATGCAATGCTCGCCGGTTTCGACGGAGTAGAGATTCATGCTGCCAACTCATATCTGGCCGATCAGTTCATGCACACATCATCAAATGTAAGAACCGATGAATACGGCGGAAGCATTGAAAACCGCGGCCGGTTTACACTTGAGGTAACCGATGCCGTTTCAGCCGAAATCGGAGCTCACCGCACCGGCATCAGATTATCGCCTTCCAACATCAGGTATGGCATGGACGACCCCGACCCGGCATCGCTGTTTGGATATGTAATCAGTGAACTGAGCAAGCGCAATATTCTCTGTCTGCATCTGGTTGAACCTATGCAGCCGCTTGACAATCATCCACATATGATCAGAGAGGTAGCTAAGTTTTTCCGCCCGTACTTTTCAGGAACTTTAATTACCGCTGGCAATTACACACCTGAAAGCGGGAAAGCAGTCCTTGAGGCCGGACATGCTGATCTGGTAGCTTATGGCAGGTTGTTTATTTCAAATCCCGATTTACCTGAGCGCATTTCAAAAAATGCACCGCTCAACCCTCCCGATACAGATACGTTTTACACACAGGGTCCTGAAGGTTATATTGATTATCCCTTTCTGACAGACCAAAATAAATAAAAATACGTAAAGAATACACAATCCGGCCTTTGCAGCGATTTCAGGCAGCGTGGATTTCCTTAGTTGTAAATATAAAAAAAGCCCGCTTCCGGCGGGCTTTTTTTGGTTGGTCAGTAAGACTATTCGTCTTCTTTTTCCTGTTCTTCGTAAGCTTTGAGCAGGGCAGTCTGAACATCTCCGGGAACCTGGGCATACTCAGCAAACTTGAGCGAGTAGGTACCGCTACCGCTGGTGATTGAGCTGAGTGCGGTAGAATAGCGGTTCATTTCTGCCAGGGGAACCTTGGCTTTCACTATCTGATAGTTACCTTCGCTGTCCATTCCCATAATGATGGCACGGCGACCCTGAAGGTCGGTCATGATGTCACCCATACGATCGCTGGGAACCATAACTTCAACATCATAAATAGGCTCCAGAATCTTGGGTCCTGCATTTTTAAAAGCTTCTTTAAATGCATTACGGCCGGCAAGTTTAAATGCAAGTTCGTTTGAATCAACCGGGTGCATTTTACCGTCGTAAACGTTCACAACTATATCACGGGCGTAAGATCCGGTAAGCGGGCCTTCTTCGATTTTTTCCATGATACCTTTGAGAATTGCGGGCATAAAGCGGGCATCAATAGATCCACCCACAATACAGTTGTTGAAAACCAGTTTTCCACCCCATGACAGATCGTAGCTGTCTGTTCCGCGAATAGGGAACTCGGTTTGGTTGGCCATACCTTCTGACCAGGGCTGAATGAGCATATGAACCTCTCCAAACTGACCTGAACCACCTGACTGCTTTTTATGGCGATACATTGACTTGGCATTCTTGGTGATGGTTTCGCGGTAAGGGATTCTGGGAGCATAATATTCAATACCGATCTTCTCGATATTTTCAATATGCCATTTTGCAATGTTCAGGTGTAATTCTCCCTGTCCACGCATAATAATCTGTTTCAGCTCTTTTGAGTACTCAACTGTGATGGTGGGGTCAACTTTCTGTAGTTCAGTAAGTGCTGCACCGAGTTTTTCATCGTCTGAGGTGTTTTTAGCTTTAACAGCCATGGTAATCTTGGGCGCCGGAAATTCAATCGGGCTGATTACATCGTTGGCGTTTTTGGGGCTGTTGAGTGTATGATTTGTACGTGCACTCTTCAACTTAATAGTTGCAGCGATATCTCCGGCAACGGCTTTCTCAAGTTTTTCGCGCTTTTTACCTGCTACGGCAAACAACTGAGGAATACGCTCTTTTGAAGAGTTGATTCCATTAACCATATCCATAGCTTCAGTAACTTCACCACCAAAGATTTTGAAGAAAGAGATTTCTCCCAGGTGCTCTTCAACTGAAGTTTTAAAAATGAGGGCTGAAGCTGCGTCGGCAGGATTACATTTTAAAGTTTTACCTTCGGTGGTAGTACGGCCAGGCATTTCGTCGGGTGCAGGAATGTAGTTTACTACAAAATCGAGCAGTGCATCAACGCCAAAATTGGGTTTTGCAGCAACACACAATACCGGGAACATACCGCGATTCATGATTCCGAGTTTCAACCCTTTTTTGAGTTCCTCAGCAGTAAGAGTTCCGTTTTCGAAGAAAGACTCCATCAGGTTCTCGTCATTTTCTGCAGCTGTTTCAATGAGGCTGTTGAGCATCTCTTCTGCCTTGTCCTTATGGTCAGCAGGAATATCAAGAACTTCAGCTTTACCACCACCATTGGGGTATTTTAACATTTTCTGCTGAAGCACATCAATAATGGCATTAAAACCTTGTCCTTCGTTTAAAGGATATTGAAGTGCGGTTACTGAATTACCAAACTGGGTTTTGAGCTGGCGAAGGGTTTCCTCGAAGCTTGATTTTTCATGTTCCAGATGGTTTACCAGAAATACAACGGGAGCATTGGTTGCCTTGGTTTGCCTGAAATTGATTTCGGTTCCTACTTCAACTCCGTTTTGTCCGTTAACAACCATAAATGCTGTATCTGCAACATTCAGTGCAGCAACAACTTCGCCGATAAAATCATCGAAACCGGGGGCATCAATCAGATTGATCTTATGCCCTTTATGTTCGGCATACATTACTGTTGAAGCAACAGAATTCTGACGCTCCAGCTCAATGCTGCGATAATCCGAAACAGTATTTTTATCTTCAATGGTGCCGCGTCTGGTTATTACGCCGCCTTCAAATAAAATGGCTTCCGACAGGGTAGTTTTCCCCGATTTGGCGCCACCGATGAGTGCAATATTCCTTAACTCATTTGTTTTGTAAACCTTCATGTTGTTAGCAAGTTATGATGATTAATCCGATTCTGAAAGGCCGACAAAGTTATAAAAAACTGTAATATAACAAAATCGTTTTGAAAAAATGGTGTCAGGTTCCTGTAAAACCAGCGTTAAACAGTTTAATGCAATAGCTATTTATTGCAAAAGCAGGAATAAACTGAAAACCTGAAACTGGGTTTTTATATCATCGAAGGGTCAAAAAGCCTGATGATTTCGGAGTTGGACTCAAATGAAACACCGGCATCTTTTTTCTCAGGATATTCCATTTGTGCCAGCACGTACCGCATGGCCTCGAGCCTGGCCACGGGTTTGTTGTCGCCTTTAACTATCACCCATGGACTGCCGGGTTTGTGGGTATGCAGGAACATCTGATTTTTGTAGTTTGTAAATTCATCCCACATCTGTTGTGCCTTCAGGTCAACAGTGCTGAGTTTCCACATTTTCAGCGGGTTTTTGATGCGGTCTTCTATTCTCACTTTCTGTTCGGTAATATTTATCGAAAACCAGAATTTTATCAGTATCATCCCGTCTTCGAGAAGCATCTGTTCAAATACGGGAGCCTGTTTCAAAAAGAGTTCATACTGATCCTGAGTACAAAAGCCCATAACTGGCTCAACCACAGCGCGGTTATACCAACTGCGGTCAAAAAATACAATTTCGCCGGGATTGGGCAATTCTTTAATATAACGTTGAAAATACCATTGCCCTTTCTCAACTTCGGTGGGCTTGGGCAGTGCCACCACCCGCATGGCTCTGGGGTTCAGGTAACGGGTAAACCGGTAAATGGCACCACCCTTGCCTGCTGTATCGCGGCCTTCAAAAATGATGGCAAGCCTGAGTTGTTGATCCTGAATCCACTTTTGCAGCCGGATGAGTTCTATCTGCAAAAGCCTCATCTCGTCCTGATATTTTTTCTTTGTTTCACGGGAGTCCATAAGAGCCAATTTAGGCTGAATAAATTAATGCAAAGCTAATTAACTTAATGATTTATCGGAATCGGAAGCCGATTTTTCGTCTGCTTCCTGCCGAAAATAATTGTAAACGATATTTGCCTTCGATTTGCCAATCACTGATGAAAGTTCGTCAAGACCGGCAAGTTTGATATTTTTCACCGATTTAAATTTACGCAGCAAGGTTTGCGAAGTAGTAAATCCTATGCCTTCAATTTCGCTGAGTGTGGTTTTGATGGTGCCCTTTTCGCGCTTTTTGCGGTGATGGGTTATCCCAAAACGGTGTGCCTCATCGCGCATCTGCTGAATAATACGGAGTGTTTCTGATTTTTTATCGAGATGAAGCGGCAACGAATCTCCCGGAAAATATAATTCCTCCAGCTTTTTTGCAATTCCAATCAGTTGTATTTTGTTTTGCAACCCCAGCTTCTCAATACTCGACATAGCCGAACTCAGCTGCCCCTTGCCTCCATCAATAATTACCACCTGCGGCAGGTCCGCGTCCTCTTCAATCAGGCGATGGTAGCGGCGGTAAACGACCTCTTCCATAGAAGCAAAATCGTTGGGCCCTTCTACTGTTTTTATGTTAAAATGCCGGTAGTCTTTTTTTGCCGGTTTTGCATCCCTGAAAACTACCATAGCTGCCACCGGATAAGTACCCTGAATGTTTGAGTTGTCGAAACACTCCATATGTACCGGCAATACTTTCAGCCCCAGATCTTTTTTTATGGTTTCAAGGATGCGGTTGGTGCGGCGCATCGGGTCAACCAGCTCTTTTTGCCGCTGTTTGTCCAATTGATAATATCTGGCATTCCTTTCTGAAAGTTCGAGCAACTGCTTTTTATCTCCCCGCTGGGGAATGGTATAGGTAATTCCAGGCAGCTGAAAATCAGGCATTACCGAAACAATAATTTCGGTGGCGCCGCTGCTGAAACGCGGATGCAAATCGCCAATTGCCAGGGTAAGCAATTCCTCTGTGGTTTCTTCCAGCCGCTTCTTTAATTCAATGGTATGCGACTGTATGATGGCTCCCGAAGCAACTTTCACAAAATTGACATATGCCGATTGCTCATCCTCTACTATTGAAAATACATCAACGTTATTTATAGATGGATTAACAACCAGCGACTTACTTTGGTATTTATCGAGCAACTCAATTTTTTCCTTTACCACCTGGGCTTTTTCAAAGGCAAACTGCACCGCGTATTCCTTCATCAGTTCGGTGAGCTGCGTTTTTACCATTCCTATATTCCCTTTAATAATGCTGCGAATGCCTTTAATGGTTTGCTGGTAATCTTCTTCAGATTGTAAACCGGCACATGGCCCCAGGCAGTTACCTATATGATACTCAAGGCAAACCCTGAACTTTCCGCTGTTTATATTCTCCTCCGAAAGCTTCAGGTTGCAGTTGCGCAAAGGGTACAACTGCCTGATCAGATCAAGCAATGTGTGCATCAGTTTACCCGATGCATAAGGCCCGTAATACTCGCTGCCGTCTTTGATGAGGTTTCTGGTTGGAAAAACTCTGGGGAATGACTCATTTTTGATACAAATCCATGGATAGGTTTTGTCATCCTTGAGCATAATATTGTAGCGTGGCTGATATTCTTTTATCAGATTATTCTCAAGCAGCAATGCATCGTATTCGGTATCAACCACTATCCATTTTATTTCGGCAATGCGCGACACCAGCACACGTACCTTTCCGGTAAGTGAACCTTCTTTATTAAAGTAGGATGTGACTCTTTTTTTAAGGTTTTTGGCTTTCCCAACATAAATGATTTTCCCTTCCTTGTCAAAATACTGATACACCCCGGGATTCGAAGGCAGGGTTTTCAGTATATGTTCAAAGTTGGGTGAAGCCATCTCTCCTGAATTATAAAGTATTCATATTCTGACAAATATACAGAATTAATCCTCGCGCATGTGGTTAAAACCCTGCGCCTCTATGGGGTAAAGGCTGCCGCCATTGCTGATAAGATATTCGCCTTCAGCCTTCTCGAGCATATGGCCAATAACATGAATGCCTGGCATTTCTTTTACCTTGTCAAAATCATTGATGTTTACAGTAAAAAGCAGTTCGTAATCCTCGCCACCGTTCATGGCTGCTGTGGTGGGATCAATCCTGAACTCTGCGGCGACATCGCCGGTTACAACATCAATGGGTAATTTATTTTCAAAAATTCTGCATCCCAATCCGGAGTCTTTTGCCAGATGAAGCACTTCACTGGCCAGTCCGTCAGAGATATCAATCATCGCAGTAGGTTTGATTCCGGCTTCTTTCAGTTTCTCCAGAATATCCACTCTGGCTTCAGGTTTGAGCTGTCTTTCCAGCACATAATCATAACCATCGAGGTCGGGTTGCATACCGGGGTTGGCTTTAAATACCTGCTTTTCTCTTTCCAGAAGCAGCAGTCCCATGTAGGCCGCACCCAGATCGCCGCTCACACAAATCAGATCATTTTCGCGGGCGGTGTTGCGGTAAACAACCTCATCTTTTTTGGCGCGTCCTATAACAGTAACCGAAATAAAAAGCCCCGATGCTGAAGAAGTGGTATCGCCGCCAACCAGATCAACCTTATATTTTTCACAGGCAAGCTTAATACCGGCGTAGAGTTCATCCAGGGCTTCAACCGAAAACCGGTTCGACACCGAAATACCCACCAGCAATTGTTCGGTCTTGCCATTCATGGCGCATATATCTGAAATGTTAACTACAGCCGCTTTGTATCCGAGATGTTTAAGCGGTGTGTAGCTCAGGTCAAAATGTACGCCTTCGGCAAGCAGGTCTTTTGAAACCAAAGTGACATAATCGCCCTGATCTATCACAGCGGCATCGTCTCCCACACCTTTCAGCGTAGTGGAATTCATGGGTTTTATATCTGAAGTGAGATGATCTATCAGGCCAAACTCACCCAGCTGGGCGAGTTCTGTTCTTTTGTTGCTCGGAGTATCTGACATAGAAAATTTTTTGAGCTGCAAAGTTACACAATCCGCTGTTTATAAAAATGAAGGACTCAGCCGGGAAAAAACAACGAATTTTTACTTCCATAAAAGTAAGCTCATCATTTCCCGGAACCACCGATAAAGGAAACGTAAAACTATTACTTTGAAATTATTTCAGGTAATACCCCAGGTTAAACCGATAGCCCAGCCCGATACCTACATAATCGGCGCGGGCAAAGTGGGTTTTCAGGGTAAGGTTGGCAAACAGATTTTTGTGGATAAGATAATGTATACCAGCCTTGTAGTAAGACATTCCTTCACTTTTATCCTTGCCGCCCATATAGAAACCCAGATTAAAATGGAAAGAAGTTCGGGCAAGTACCAGTTCATACGCAGCAGCTACTCCGGGTTTGGTCAGTTCAGAAGGATTGTAAGGTTCCGTGTTGCTTCTGGCAACCAGCAATGCATCAGAGCCATCCCATGAAAGATCAAAACACAAACCAAGCTTGTGTTTATAGTCCAGGCTCTTCATTGCAGTGAGGAAGCCAGAATAAATCCGAAACTTTTCGCCATCGGTATCTCCTGCTTCTTTATAGGCAAAGGTGGTTCCGATTTTGATTTCGATCTGCTCCCTGCCATCGAACTCGTACATGGTAAGGCTGGGCCTCATTCTGCGCCTGATGTAGGCATTTTCCTTATTCAGCCTGAAAGCAGCTCCGGCGCTCAAGGCTGGTATGTTAAGTCCAAAATTCGGGGTTTTGGTCGAGCCGTTTGAAAAATGCATGAGCTGTACTCCAGCCGACAGCTGAAGGTGATGCAAGGGTTTCCACCGGTATTCGGCCATCAGGCTTACCGCAGCATTCAGATGCGAGCCAATTGCATTGTATTTGTAATTATCGAGCCTGTCAAATTTTTTTGTCAGATATGCCAGCCCTGCTCCCAGCCTGAAGTTCAGCTCATGTTTGTTGTCCTTGGCCAGCGGAAAACTGATAAAGGGAAAAAGTGCATGTGCCTGCCCAAGTTCGCGGCTGTTGCCTAACCAGGCATTATAATAAGTGAGCCCGAGAACAGGATAATTGTAAAGTGATTCCCACTGCTTTTTTCCATATGTTGCCTGAGAAACCGAAAACTCAAAAGCAGGAAAATGGCTGTTGAATCTCTCCATTTCAATATGGTGGGCAATCAGAAATCCATAATTTACCCGGGGTTCAAACAAAAGATTTGCCGCCTGAAACCGATGCTGTGAAAAAACCGGAGAAACAGCAAGCACGGTCAGAAGTGCAAGAAGAAGCCTTCTGATGGGCAAAACTTTATTTCTTTCCGGATTATTCAACAACATAAAGGCTTTTTAAGATGCTGACAAAAATACAAAATCCCCTCCCCCGAAAATGATTACTTTTGCAAACTGGTTTACAGAATTGCAGTCAGTAAGACATACCGAAACCAGAATAATCAATTTAATGCACAGTTAGTGCTTTTAAGCACTGAATGCTAACACTTTACAATTATGGACCCTCGATTGGCAGCTTTTGAACGACTGCTCACCATAATGGATGAACTAAGGGCAGGTTGTCCCTGGGATAAAAAACAAACCATCGAAAGCCTTCGTTACCTCACCATTGAAGAAACCTATGAACTGAGCGACGCCATCATGGGCAAAGATATGATGGAAATAAAAAAGGAGTTGGGCGATTTGATGCTGCACCTGGTTTTTTATTCTAAAATTGCTTCAGAACAGCAGGCTTTCGACATTACCGATGTGCTGAACGGCATCTGCGACAAGCTGATACACCGGCATCCGCACATTTATGGCGACGTTACAGCCAACGATGCCGAAACCGTTAAAAACAACTGGGAAAAAATAAAACTTGGTGAAGGTTCAAAAAAAACCGTTCTGGGAGGAGTTCCTGCCAGCCTTCCGGCTATGGTAAAAGCTTTCCGTATTCAGGAGAAGGCGCGGGGTGTGGGCTTCGACTGGGATCATGCTGGGCAGGTATGGGATAAGGTTCAGGAGGAACTGGGAGAACTTCAGTACGAAAAAATCAACGGTTCACCCGAAAAAATAGAAGATGAGTTCGGCGATTTACTGTTTGCGCTCATCAACTATGCACGTTTTATTGATGTAAACCCCGAAGATGCCCTTGAAAGGACAAACCGCAAGTTCATCAGGCGTTTTAATTATATAGAGCAAAAGGTTAGGGAAGCCGGAAAATCCATGCACGACATGAATCTTGCCGAACTTGATGTTTTCTGGAACGAAGCCAAAGCTGCCGAAAATTAACAATGACAGACTCTCCACTGAATATTACAGAATACGATTATCCGCTGCCCGACGAAAGGATAGCCCGCTTCCCGCTGCCACAGCGCGACCAGTCAAAGTTGCTTTTATACGGGAATGGGACGATTGCTGAAGAAAAATTCAGCGAAATTGACAGGTTTATACCACAGAACAGCCTGCTGGTTTTTAACAACACCCGGGTAATCAGGGCAAGACTGGTATTTTACAAGGAAAGTGGCCCGCGCATTGAGATTTTCTGCCTGCAACCGGTGGGTGGTTACGGCCAGACCGGCGGCAACACCACCTGGAAATGCCTGATAGGGAATGCAAAAAAATGGAAATCGGGAACCTTGTCGCTCACCGCTGAAGAACAGGGAGAAAAGGTAACGCTCACTGCCCTGAGGGGAGAACCGGCCGGAGATGCTCATTTTATTCATTTTTCCTGGGATAAACCTGAAATGCCTTTTGAGCAGGTGCTCGAGGCCATGGGCAGAATTCCGCTGCCGCCATATCTTAAACGTGAGGATGAGCCCTCGGATGCCGAACGTTATCAAACCATTTATGCGCGCTTTAACGGATCGGTGGCCGCACCCACTGCAGGACTGCACTTTACGCCGGAAGTACTTAAAAATCTGGAAGACAAAAACTGCAGCTTCGATTATATTACCCTGCATGTTGGCGCCGGAACATTTAAACCGGTTTCGGAAGAAGACGCCAGAAATCATCAGATGCACGAGGAAGAACTTATTGCCGGAAGAGGTTTTTTGTTGCGATTGCTTCAGAATCTGGAAAACTGTGTTATTCCGGTGGGCACAACCTCCATGCGTTCGCTGGAAAGTCTGTATTGGCTGGGCGTTCAGATAATTCATGGAAAGGATCCTGAAAACGGATTTTACATCAGCCAGTGGGAACCCTACCAGCAAACGGTTAATATCCCCGCCGCCGAGGCCATACAAGCCATTCTTGACTTTCTTAAACTGAAAAACCTGAGCAGTATTTCGGGCTTTACCGGAATTATGATAGTTCCCGGTTACAGTTTCAGAATATGCAAAGCACTGATTACCAATTTTCACCAGCCACAAAGTACACTATTGCTGCTGGTCGCAGCCTTTATTGGTAACGACTGGAAAAAGGTTTACCAGTTTGCCCTCGATCAGAATTTCAGGTTTTTGAGTTACGGCGATAGTTGCTTTTTAATGCCGCAGGCTGGATGCCACAAGAAATAATGCCGCATGATTACCCCTGCAGCAGCTGCAAGAAACAGTTGTTGTGTATCAGACAAATTTGAATTAGGTTTGCCAAAAAAACGAAGTAATGTCAGCCAAAAAGAAAGCAGAAACAGCTGAGCCTGAAGAAGAACTTTCATTCTGGGGTCACCTCGACGCCCTGAGGGGGCATTTGTTCAGGTCGGCACTGGCCATTATACTTCTATCTATCGGAGCCTTTATCAGCCGGACATATATTTTTGATTCCATTATTCTGGCTCCCAAAAATCCTGATTTTATCACCAACCGTCTGCTTTGCAAACTTGGCACCTGGGCCGGTGTGCCGTCGCTCTGCTTTGGCGATGTGGAGCTGGACATCATTAACATCAATCTGTCGGGACAGTTTACAACACATATGTACATCAGCTTTTTTGCCGGGCTGGTGCTGGCTGCCCCTTATGTAATCTGGGAAATATGGCGGTTCATAAGGCCTGCGCTCTACGAAAATGAGCGTCGCCATTCGCGCGGTGCCGTAGTGGTTATGTCGCTGTTGTTTATTCTTGGCGTGTTGTTCAGCTATTTTCTTATAGTTCCGCTTACACTTAACTTTTTTGGCACTTATCAGGTAAGTGAATCGGTGGTAAACCAGATTGCCCTCAGCTCTTACATAAGCACTGTGGTATCGGTTACTTTTTCGCTGGGAGTTGTATTCGAGTTGCCGGTTTTTGTTTATTTCTTAGCCAAGGTGGGAATAATAACTGCAGACTTTTTGCGCCGCAACCGCAAGTATACCCTGGTTATTTTACTTACCATTTCGGCCATAATCACACCTCCCGATGTACTGAGCCAGATTTTGGTGTGTATTCCGCTTTACGGACTATACGAACTTGGCATCCTGGTTGCAGCGCGTGCTCAGAAGCGCTCTGCTGCTGAAAATTAGTTTTTTTGTAACCTGCCGAACTTCTCTGCGTCAAACTGGCAACTAAAATTTAAAACTATGTCAGCAACAAGATTATACCGCACTGTTCAGGGCAGGGTCATAGGTGGAGTGGCCGGCGGGTTGGCCGATTTCTTCGGCATGGATCCCACCATTGTAAGACTTCTTTTCGTTTTGCTCGTTATTTTCGGAGGCAGCGGTGTACTGCTTTACATTATTCTCTGGATTATTTTGCCCGAGAAGAACCCATACAATACTTACAACTCAACTACTTACACCACACCTCCTGCGGCTGGCGAAGGCTCGGGAGTTGGTGAAACCTACGAAGGTTTTGAGCAGGGGAAACCAGTTAATCCTCCCTACTCAGCCGGCGGAGCTATAAATCAGAGCGAAGCACCGGTTAAACGTATGCAGGGCAGCCTGATAGGAGGTGTACTTCTTATTGTAGTGGGCAGCCTTTTCCTTATGGAGAGATTTATCCCCCGCATTGACTTTGGCGACCTGTGGCCCGTAATCCTTATTGCAGTGGGTCTTATCCTTATCTTTGGCAACCTGCCGAAAAAGGACGAAAACAAGTCATTGAACAACAACGATACTGATAATAATCAAACCTTTTAAAAACAAAGCCATGAGTTATCGTAAAATATTCTGGGGAGTGATGCTGGTGCTGATCGGCACTTTGTTCATCCTCAAAAATGTCGGAGTAATTTTCTTCGACTGGGTTACCATCTGGCGCCTTTGGCCTCTCATTCTTATCCTCTGGGGAATCTCTCTTATCCCTGTAAAGGATTACCTGAAACTCATTTTTTCGGTGGCGGCCATTGGTCTTTCCATTCTGCTGGTGAACCGTTACGACAAAACCGGATATTACAGTTTTGGATTCCGCGACCACGGACCACATATTGAATGGGACGACTCGCGCGATTATAACGACGATGATGTATCGCAGGAAATGTTTCAACCCCTGGATTCTGCTCTTACGCGGGTGGAACTTAAACTGGAGGCTGCTGCCGGCGATTTCAGAATCAATCAGGATCAACCAGAAGACAAACTGCTTACTTTTGAAAAACACGGCAATGTAGGCAATTACAGCATGACCTCACGCGATGAAGACAGTACCAGATTCATTGATCTTAAAATAAAAGAGTCGAACGTAAGGATCAAAAACCGCGGAAACCGGGTAAAAATCGGGTTGAATCCCAATCCGGTGTGGAATTTCGACCTTGACATCGGAGCTGCCAGCGTTGATTTTGACCTGAGCCCCTACAAAGTTGAAAAACTTAAACTCGATGGTGGTGCCGCTTCCATGAAAATTAAACTCGGAGACCTGAGCGACCTCACCAACGTGAAAATTGATGCCGGAGCTGCCTCCATTGACATTAGAATTCCGGAAGGTGCCGGAGCCGAAATTGACACCGACACAGCCCTTACCAGCCGCAACTTCAAAGGATTTGATAAAGTTAAGAACGGACTCTACCGCACTCCGGGCTTCGATAATGCCAGCAAGAAAATTTACATAGAAATTGATGCTGCCGTTTCAAGCCTGAATATTGAAAGATATTAACCTGAAATACCCTGAAAAAAACTCCCGGCGATCACCGGGAGTTTTTTTTATTTCAGTCCTGCTCTGCACCGGGAGGCACACATTCTTTACCCAGAAATAAACCTACGCTGAGCGGAATTTGTAATTCCGCTCCTGCATTTAACCTACGCTTAGTGGAATTTGTAATTCCGCTCCTGCTATTAACTTTTGAGATAGCTGCTTTTTTATTTCAGGCCTGCTCTGCACCGGGAGGCAGACATTCCTTACCCAGAAATAAACCTACGCTGAGCGGAATTTGCAATTCCGCTCCTGCATTTAACCTACGCTTAGTGGAATTTGTAATTCCGCTCCTGCTATTAACTTTTGAGATAGCTGTTTTTTTATGTCAGTCCTGCTCTGCACCGGGAGACACACATTCTTTACCCAGAAATAAACCTACGCTGAGCGGAATTTGAAATTCCGCTCCTGCTATTAACTTTTAAGATAGCTGCTTTTTTATTTCAGGCCTGCTCTGCACCGGGAGGCACACATTCTTTACCCAGAAATAAACTAAAAAGAGCACAAAGTTCGGAAGGTGAATCGGCATGAACCCAATGCGAAGCATTTGGGATGGTTTGCAGCCTGAAAGCGGGGAACAGTTTGGATATCAGCGGGATATCGGCATCAGCAATATAGTCAGACTTCCCTCCTCTTACAAACAGCACCGGCCCATTGTAGGTATCGCTGCTTTCCACCCCTTCGAAAACATAGTCCATATTGGCACTCAGGGCTTCCAGATTCAGCCGCCAGTCGAAGGTGTTGCGGGTTTTGCGGTAAAGGTTCTTCATCACAAAAAGCCTGATGCGCTCGTTGGGAATGCTTGCGGCAAGTTGTATGCTTACCTCTTCACGACTTACGATTTTATCGAAATCAACATCCATCATGGCATTGATCATCTCGAAATGAACATTTCGGCCCGGATATTTTCTCGGGCTGATGTCAACCACCACCAATTTTTCAACCATTTCGGGATGCTCCAGCGCAAAAGTCATGGCTACTTTCCCTCCCATGGAATGGCCTATGATGACAGGTTTCTCCAGGTTATGTTCTTTGATAAATTCAAGCAAATCGTCGCTCAGGGCAAAATAATTGAAGGTGGCGCTGTGTGGCGACTGCCCGTGGTTGCGCTGATCGGGAATGTAAACTGAAAATTTTTCGGCCAGCTTTTTTCCAATGGTAACCCAATTGTCGGAGATTCCGAAAATGCCATGCAGAATAATTACAGGATGGCCTTCACCGTAGTGGCGATAAAACAACTTCATAATGAATTGGTCTGACTGGTGGTTTCGGTTAATTAAAAAAACTTCCGGCAACCTGCTTCAGATGGCAAGGTAAGGTTTTAATTCCTTAAGATACAACTGTATGGTAGTTTCGAGGCCATAATACAATGCATCAGAAATAAGTGCATGGCCAATGGAAACCTCAAGAATACCGGGAATGGTCTGCACAAAATACCTCAGGTTATCCAAATTCAGGTCGTGTCCGGCATTGAGCCAAAGCCCAGATTTAAGTGCAGCTTCGGCAGCAGCCGCAAAAGGGGCAATGGCTGCTGCCCTGTTTTTGAGATAGCCGGCAGCATAGGCTTCGGTGTAAAGCTCTACCCTGTCGGTTCCGGTATAGGCAGCTGCTTCGGCCATCTTAACATCGGGATCAACAAAAATGGAGGTACGTATGCCGTTTTTATGGAAAGTACTGATGATGTCGGTGAGGTGATTCCGGTATTTTATGGTATCCCAGCCCTGATTGGAGGTGAGTGCATCGGGTGCATCCGGCACAAGGGTAACCTGATGTGGTTTTACCTGCAGCACCAAATCAATGAAGCGGGGTTCAGGGTTCCCCTCAATGTTAAACTCGGTGGTTACCAAGGGCTTAAGGTCACGGGCATCCTGATAGCGTATGTGCCGCTCATCGGGACGGGGATGAACCGTAATACCCTGTGCGCCAAATCTTTCACAATCCATAGCAGCCTTCAGCACATCGGGCAGGTTGCCACCACGGGCATTGCGCAGGGTAGCAATTTTGTTAATGTTTACACTCAGCTTGGTCATAATTCATGCAATTGAAATGCAAAGGTATTAATAAGTGGAAGTGTAATGAAGTTTACCGGGCCTAAGTTTATAAATCGCCTGATCTGAAAATTAATAATATGCAGGCTACTCATTAAATATCATTGGTTTATAAGCAGTAAGCGATATGCGCAACAGGGACTGTGCGCTCATAAGTATTTTTAAATGCTGACGCATGTAGAAATAAAATCGTCATATTTTTGTAAAAAGTTAATGTTTCCGATATGTTTGGTTTCGGAAATTATTTACATTTGCAACCAAAGGAAGTTCAAATATTTATTTCGCAGGAGATACTTTTGTTCGATAAGATTGGCTAAGGTTAAAGCACTGACACGTTTGTATAGACATCTCTGCCTGATAATCCTTTAATTTTGTAATACTTTTAAAATCAATGATGTGAAACTCTGCCTTCCCGAAAAACAGTTATGTATAACTGTAAATTCGAAAATCTGTATGGCATAAACCCAAACTATTTTAGCTATGAAAAACCTCTGCTCAACTATTCTTTTTCTCTTTTTTGCTTTTCAATCGGGGATTGCTCAAAATTCATTCACTTTGGTTTATGGAAGTGAGGAATCAAAAAGGCCAAATTGTATCAAGCAGATTGATGAATATTATTATTTGCTTTCATGTGATTTTGTACTACCAAGTTATCTGGGCAATATTGGTGAAATAATAAAGATAGACAGCATTGGTAAAATAATAAAAAAAGCTGAATTGTATACCGAAGGTCAAGTTTCAGGACTTTTGAGAAAAATTCACTCTCTGAATAGTTCTGAGTTTATTGTTTTTGGAATGCACAGGCATGACGAAAGCAGCAATACTTCAATTTGGATTATCAAAATGGATACTTCTTTAAATGTAATTTGGGACAAAAAAATCCCAACAGAATTTCCACAGTTATCGCGAATGAGTTATGAAATAAACAAAGAAGGTAACTTAGCCTTTATTTTAACTCTATCAACTTTAGCACCAAATTATTTAAAATCAATTTTGTTTCTTGAGCTAACCCAAAATGGCGATGTGGTTAGGAGCAAATATGAAAACACCGGAAATCCGATTACAACAAATGG